>JALZAP010000004.1:0-11780 GCA_030948245.1 Candidatus Dormiibacterota bacterium
GGTCAGGTCGCCGGTCACCGCGTAGCGGTCGCCTCCCTCGGCCACGATCGCGGTGGGGCGGAAGAGAAGGGTCGGGTACTGGGCGGCGTTGAAGAAGTCGCCCGAGCGGAGATGCTCGTCGCGCTTCTCGTTGTTGGAATCGATCGAGGCGACCTGGAGCGTGAATTCGCCCGTCGCCGTGGTGTAGTCGTCAGGGTCCACCTCGACGTATCCGCCGTAGTCGATGAACTGGCCGCGGACGGTCGTGAACACCATGTGCTTGGCGGTGAAGCCGAGGTTGGTGTGGTTCTTGTCGAGCTCGAATCGGTTCATCTTTGTTTGATACCTCCGGGATGGATTTGATTCTTTCGTTCTTCGGCCTGCCAGGACAGAGCCGCATATCTACATACTTGATTGCAGAAGCAAGTATTTCCCCGCATTTGCGGTTGACGGACAATTGACGACGGTGGCGCCGCTAGCGGTCAGCATCGGAATCAGTCCGCGGCAGCCACTGCGGTCCTTCGGCGAACAGGCGGGCGAGCTGGAGGCGGCCGGCGTCGGCCGTCTCTGGCTCATCGATTCCCAGCTGGCGATGAAGGACGTCTACGCGGGGCTCGCGGTGGCTGCCCTGCACACCGAGCGGATGCTCCTCGGCACCGGCGTGACCAACCCCTTGACCCGCCATCCGACGGTGACCGCCTCGAGCATCGCAGCGATCTCCGAGCTCTCCGGCGGCCGAGCGGTGCTCGGCGTCGGCGCCGGCGACAGCGCGGTCTACGGGATCGGAGCGCGGCCCGCCAAGGTCGCTCAGATGGAGCAGGCGCTCCGCTTCTGGCGGGCGCTGCTGAATGGCGGCGAGGGAGAGTGGGAGGGCCGCAACCACCGGCTGCCGCACCTGGCCGCCCCGGTCAAGCTTTACCTGGCCGTGAGCCAGCCCCGGATGTGCGCCCTCGCCGGGCGGCTCGCCGACGGCGCGATAGTGATGGGCCCGTCGACGCCCGAGTTCGTGCGCCGCCAGGTCGGCTGGATCGGCGACGGCATCCGCGAGGCGAGTCGGGAGCGATCGGAGGTCGACATCTGCCTCATGACCACGATCGCGGAGAGTGTCGACGACGTCCGCAGCTGGGCGAGCACCGAGGCCCGCCTGATCGCCGACTTCGCCGAGCTGCCGGCGGACCTCGAGCCCTATGCGGACGAGATCCGCCGCGCCAAGGTGGAGTACGACTTCAGCCAGCATCTCTCCGTCCACGCCGGCCACCAGGGCGCCGTCAGCGACGGCCTCGCCCGCGCCCTGGCGGTGGCGGGAAGCGCCGAGGACTGCAGACTGCGGCTCCGCGAGCTGCTCGCCTGCGGTGCCGACGGTTTCATCTTCCCGCTCCCCGGCGGAGGCCGGCTGGAGCGCCTCGCCTTCCTCCGCGACAGAGTCCTCACCGCGCTGTGAAGGCGGCCGCCTTCGCCTATCACCGCCCGCGGTCGCTCGCCGAGGCGCTCGACCTGCTCGCCGAGCACGGCGACGACGCCAAGCCTTTGGCCGGCGGGCAGAGCCTGGTCCCGCTCCTCGCGATGCGCCTCGCCCAGCCGGCGGTGATCGTTGACCTGGCGGAGGTCCCCGAGCTCAAGCAGCGGTCCGGGACGACCATCGGCGCAATGGTCACCAACGCCGCGCTTGAGCGCGATCCCGCCGGCCTGCCGCCTATCGCCAGCGCCGCGCTGCCTCACGTGGGTCACTTCCAGATCCGCAACCGGGGGACGATCGGCGGGTCCCTGGCCCACCTCGCCCCGGCCGCCGAATGGCCCGCCCTGGCCCTCCTGCTCGAGGCCCGGCTGACGCTCCGGAGCCGTGACCGCGGCGAACGGACGCTGGTCACTGCCGACTTCATGCTCGGCCCGCTCACGACCGCTCTCGCGCCCGACGAGCTGCTCACCTCGATCACCTTCCCGGAATGGCCCGCCGAAGGCCGCTGGGGATTCGCCGAGATCGCCCGAAGGCCGGGCGACTTCGCGCTCGCCGGCGCCGCCTGTACGGTCCGCGATGGAAGGCGGCGGGTCGTCGTCTTCGCCACCGGGTCGCTGCCCCAGCTACTTGTGGAGGGCGAAAATATCGCGGCCACCGGCGACCTCCACGCCGGCGCCCCTTACCGCTCGGCCGTCGCGGGCCGGCTCGTCGCGCGGGTGCTGGCGGAGGTGGGGGAGCCCGCTTGATAACAGTCAACGGCAGCCCCCGGCTGCTCGACGTCGACCCCCGCGTCACGCTTGCCGACTTCCTCCGCGACCGGCTCCGGTTGACCGGCACCCACCTCGGCTGCGAGCACGGCGTCTGCGGCGCCTGCACCATCCTCCTCGACGGGGAGGCCGTCCGCTCCTGCCTGGTCTTCGCCATCCAGGCCGATGGCCACGAGGTGCAGACGGTGGAAGGAATGGCGATTGGCGGCGTGCCGAGCCCTCTCCAGCAGGCTTTCGAGAGACGGCGCGCCTATCAGTGCGGGTTCTGCACGCCGGGCTTCCTCGCCACCGGCCAGGCCCTGCTCGACTCCGGCCGGCCGCTGACCGCCGCCGGCCTCCCCGAGCTGCTCGCCGGCAACATCTGCCGCTGCACCGGATACGAGCCGATAATCGCCGCGATTCTGGATGTGCACCGGGCGCGATGAAGGTCCTCGGCTCGGCCACGTACCTCGCCGACCTCAACCTTCCCGGAGCGCTCGAGGCCGCCTTCGTCCGCTCGCCCGTCGCCGACGCGACGTTCGCCGCCCAGCCGCTGCCGGAGGGCGTCTACGACGCCGCCGCGCTCGGGGTGGAGTCGATCGAATTCGCGGGGCCGGGCCTCGTCGCGAGCCGCTGGCCTCCCCTGGCGGAGGGGCGCGTCCGTTACGTCGGAGAGGCGGCGGCGGTTGCCGTCGCCGCCGACCGTTACCACGCCGAGGACCTCGCCGAGAGCGTCTTCTTCGACTACCGGCCGGTTGAAAGGGAGCCGCTCCACCTCGGCGCCCCCGACGGTGTCCTCTTCCGCGCCGACTTCACCGGCGGCGACCCGGACGCCGAGTTCGCGCGCGCCGCGCTGGTCGTCGAGCGGACATTTCGCACCGCCCGCCAGACGCCGCTCCCGCTCGAGAACCGGGGCGTTGCGGCGGCGCCCGCCGGCGGGCGGCTGACGGTCTGGACCTCCACCCAGGTGCCGCACCTCGCCCGGACCCTGATCGCCCGCTGCCTCCGTCTTCCGGAAGAGTCGGTACGAGTCGTCACTCCCGAGGTGGGGGGCGGGTTCGGACTCAAAGCGCACGTCTTCCCCGAAGAGATCGTCGTCGCCGGGCTGGCCCTGAAGCTGGGTCGCCCGGTCCGTTGGGTCGAGGACCGGCGCGAGAACCTGCTCGCCAGCGCCCACGCCCACGAGGAGGAGGTCGGGATCCGCCTGGCACTCGACCGTGACGGCCACTTCCTGGCCGCCACCGCGACGGTCGTCGCCGACGTCGGCGCCTACTCGATCTATCCCTTCAGCGCTGCGCTCGAGCCGGTGACCACGGCCCAGACCCTTTTCGGGCCATACGCTCTGCGCGCGTTCAGCTTCGCGGCGCGGGGCGTGGCCAGCAGCAAGTGCCCGGCCGGCGCCTACCGCGGCGTGGGCATGAACGCCGCCGCGTACGCGACCGAGCGGATGGTCGACGTCGTCGCCGCCGAGCTCGGGATCGATCCACTGGAGCTGCGCCGGCGGAACGTCGTGACCGAGTTCCCGACCCTCACCGCCGCCGGTCGCAACCTCGACTCGGGCGACTACCGCGGGCTTCTCGACCGGCTCGAGGCGGGCGCCGGCTACGCGGACCTTCGCCGCCGGCAGG
Organism: Candidatus Dormiibacterota bacterium; assembly: GCA_030948245.1. Lineage (GTDB taxonomy): Bacteria > Chloroflexota > Dormibacteria > Dormibacterales > Dormibacteraceae > UBA6019. The sequence continues at coordinate 3,810 of JALZAP010000004.1, forward strand.
CAAGCGCGCGTGCCGAGGGCCGGCTGGTCGGGGTCGGGATCGGCATCTTCAACGAGCACAGCGGGACCGGCTCGACCGAGTACCTCGCGCGCGGTGTCACCGCCATCCCGGGCAACGACAGCGCCCGCGTCCGGGTCACCGAAACGGGCAGGATCGAGATCTTCACCAGCGCCGCGGAGGCCGGCCAGGGCCACCCCGAGACGTACCGGATGCTGGCGGCACGCGAGCTGGGCGTCGAGCCGGCGCTGGTTGACGTCGTCGAGGGCGACACCGACTCCTGCCCGCCGGGCAGCGGGACGTTCGTCAGCCGCGGCGCGGTCGGCGGCCTGACGAGCCTGGTCGAGGCGCTCCGCGAGGTCGCCGAGAAGGACTTGGCGCCCGGTCTCGATGTCACCCGCAGCGTCGACCCGAGCCAGGTCTACCCGAGCGGCGCCCATCTCGCCCTGGTCGAGGTCGACGCCACCGGCTGCATCCCCAGGGTGCTCGCCTACCACGCCGTCGAGGACTGCGGCACGGTCGTCAACCATGACGCGGTCGAAGGGCAGGTCCGGGGTGGCATCGCGATGGGTCTGGGCGGCGTGCTGCTGGAGGAGTTCGCCTACAGCGCAGACGGCCAGCCGCTCACCTCGACCCTCCTCGACTACCTGGTGCCGCTGGCGACCGACGTGCCGGCCGACATGACGCTGGAGCACATCGAGTCGTCCAGCCCCCGGACGGCGCTCGGCTCCAAGGGGGTGGGGGAGGGCGGCACGATCGGGGCTTTCGCGGCAATCGCCAACGCCGTCGCCGACGCGGTCTACCCACTCGGCGTGACGCTCACCGACCTGCCCTACTCGCCCGACGCGATCTTCAGCGCGATCGCGGCGGCAGAACGCTCCCGTGGCTGATCGCGCGGCAATCGCGGTGGGCAGCCAGACCCGCTGGTCGCGGGTCTTCACGGTCGAGGATGTGCGTCATTTCAGTGAGGTCTCGGGTGACCGCGGCACGCACCATGTCGAGCTCGACGCGGAGGGCCGCCTGATGGTCCAGGGACTGCTGACGGCGACGCTTCCGACCAAGCTGGGCGGGGACCTCAACTACCTCGCTCGGGAGATGCTCTTCGAGTTCCTCCGCCCGGTCTTCTCGGGCGACCGGATCGAATGCGTAAGCACCGCGACGAAGGTCGGGAGGCAGCCGGGCCGGACCTACGCCGAGTTCTCGATCAGCTGCACCAACCAGGCCGGCAAGGAAGTGCTCCGGGCCAGCACCAAGGGCGTCATTCTGGATTGAGCCGGCGCCCGTCCCGGCCGTCCTCGGCAAAGCCTGCTCGCGGCCCACCCCCTGTTGGATTGAACTGAGCGATACGCCGCTCCAGCCCTTGTTTGACCGCCGGCCACTCAGAATCGAGGATCGAGTAGTAGGAGCTGTGCCGGTAGGTGCCGTCGGGCCGGATCCGGTGGTTGCGCAAGTCGCCCTCGTACTTCGCGCCGAGCTTGGCGATGGCGGCGCGCGAGCGCTCGTTGAGCGAGTCGGTCTTGAGGTAGAGCCTGATGGCGTCCCACCGCTCGAAGGCGTGGCCGAGCAGGAGCAGCTTCGACTCCGGGTTGACGACCGTGCCCTGGGCATCCCGTCCGTACCAGGTCCAGCCGACCTCGACGCCCCGGTGGCTGCGGGAGACGTCCATGTAGCGCGTGCTCCCGACCGCCCGGCCGCTGCCGAGATCGATGACCGCGAACGGGTACTCGCTGCCGAGCTCCTGGGCCCGGAGGGCGTCCTCGAGCCAGCGCTCGAGGTCGGCGCGCGAGGTGATCTTTTCCGGCAGCCAGCGCCAGATCAGCGGGTCGGCCGCGGCAACCATCAGGTCGTCGACGTGCGAGCGCGCGAGTGGCTCGAGGCGAACGTTGCGGCCGGTCAGCGTTAGCGGACCCAGCTCCATTCCAAGACAGTACAGGGGGTGGGCCGCGCCGAGGCTTCCCCACCACACGGCCGAAAGGAGGGACGTCTCCTCTCCAAACAGGCGGAATGAATTGAGGCGCCGCCCCGGGGGTAGTTCAGGGCGGCGCCAACTCGGATGGACTCGGGAAGCGGCCGGGCGCACCTCCGTCCGCCTCTCCTTTCGCTAGAGATAACGCTCCACAACCGGAATGGATTCGGTCCCGGCCTGTAAAGATTTCGGACCGGCGACGGACCCGGCCTACAGTAGCCGGGTGGCCCGCCCCAACACCGTATTTGTGTGCAGCGACTGCGGTGGCGAGACCCTCCGCTGGGCCGGCCAATGCCCCCACTGCCAGGCCTGGAACACGCTCTCCGAATTCAAAGTTGTCGAGGCGAAGCGCGGTCGGGAAGCTGAGCGCAGCGGCGGTCCGTCACGGGCTGTCGCCCTCACCGAGGTCGAGGCCGACTCCGCTCCTCGCCGGGTCCTCGAATGGGGCGAGCTGAACCGCGTCCTCGGTGGCGGCATCGTCCCCGGCAGCCTGGTCCTGATCGGCGGCGAGCCCGGAGTCGGCAAGTCAACCCTGGTCATGCACCTGGCCCGCCAGGTCGCCGGCGAGGTGCGCGTGCTCTACGCGACCGGCGAGGAGTCGGTCCAGCAGGTCGCGCTCCGCGCCCGGCGACTGGATGCCGTCCACCAACAGCTCCTGGTGCTCGCCGAGAACGACCTCGAGACGGTCATCGGCGCGATCCGCGAGGCTGTGCCGGGGGTCGCCATCGTCGACTCCATCCAGACCATGACCGACCCCGGCCTGGAGGCCGCCGCCGGGACCGTCAGCCAGGTCCGGGAGTGCGCGGCCCGGCTGATGCGGGTCGCCAAGGAGACCGGGATCCCCGTCTTCCTGGTCGGCCACGTCACCAAGGAGGGCTCGCTGGCCGGGCCGCGCGTCCTCGAGCACATGGTCGACACCGTCCTCTACCTGGAGGGCGACCGGCAGCAGGAGTTCCGCATCCTGCGTGCGACCAAGAACCGCTTCGGGTCGACCGACGAGATCGGCATCTTCGCCATGGGTGAGGCGGGGCTGGAGGAGGTCGCCGACCCGAGCGCCAGCCTCGTGTCGAATTCCAGCTTGACAGCCGGTGGTACAGTCGTATTGGCAGCGGTTGAAGGGACCAGGCCGCTCCTCGTGGAGCTGCAGAGCCTGGTCGCGAAGAACTCGTACGCGATGCCCCGGCGGAGCGCAACCGGCATCGACCCCAGCCGCCTTCACATGATCGTGGCCATCCTCGAGGAGCGCGCCGGCTTCTCACTCGGAGGGTCAGACATATTCGTCAACGTGGCCGGTGGCTTCCGGATCGGGGAGCCCGCGGCCGATCTCGCGCTCGCCCTGAGCATCGCCAGCAACCTCCGCGACGCGCCCCTGCCGGGGGGCACGGTCGTCATCGGGGAGCTTGGCCTGACGGGCGAGGTTCGCCGGGTGACACAGCTCGATCGGCGCCTCCAGGAGGCGGCGCGCAGGGGCTTCACCCGGGCCATCATCCCGTTCGGCGGCAAGACCGCCGGGCGTTATCCCGGACTCGAGCTGATCGAGGTCCGCAGCCTGGCGGAGGCCATCTCCGCAAGCTTTCTTACCCACATATCTCCCGGCATCGAGCGGATTCCATTCCCGATCAAGGACTCATAAGGAGGCGTTTCATTTCCATGCGTTCCGAAGCCTGGGCCCGCGGCCTTGGGGCCGGGCTCGGCGTGGTTGGCGGCTTCGTACTCGGCTATGCAATGATCAAGCAGGGGCACATCTCGGCCCCCGGCAGCCTGGTCATCCTCAGCCTGACGACACTCGAGGGTTTGATCTTCAGCTATCTCGGCGCGCCCTACCTGCTGGGCGGCTGGCGGCAGGTCAACTTCCAACTCCGCACCACGCCCTTACCCGACCTCGTCACCGGTCTTTTCGGCCTGATCATGGGACTGCTCGTGGCGGTCCTCGTCGGCTACTTCGTGCGCGACTTTCCGCCCTATGGCGTTCCCCTCAGCGCGGTGCTCGCCGCTCTGCTCGGCTACACCGGCGCCAACCTGGGCCTGACCCGGCGCTCCGAGCTGCTGTCGCTGGTCGGCCTTTCACGCCCTGACGCGGCCGCCGCGCGGCGGATCCGGGGGGCGCTCCTCGACACCTCGGTGATAATCGACGGCCGGATCCTGGACCTCGCCCGGACCGGCTTTCTCGACATGCCCCTGATCGTCCCCCGTTTCGTGCTCCGGGAGCTGCAGCAGGTCGCCGACTCGTCGGAGGCGATCCGCCGCAACCGGGGCCGCCGCGGCCTCGACGTGCTGACCGAGCTGCAGAAGGAGCCGGACGTCAGCGTCGAGTTCCGTGACGACGACCCGCCTGGCGAGACGGAGGTCGACTCCAAGCTCGTCCGGCTGGCGCTCAAGTCGAACCTCGCCATCCTGACCAACGACTTCAACCTGAACCGGATCGCCCGCCTCGAGGGGGCGGTCGTGCTCAACCTCAACGAGCTCACCAACGCGCTCAAGCCGGTGGCGATCCCGGGCGAGGAGCTGGTGGTCGCGGTCGTCAAGGAGGGCAAGGAGGCAGGCCAGGGGGTCGGCTACCTGGACGACGGCACCATGGTCGTGATCGAGAATGGTCGCCGCTATCTCAACCAGACCGTCAGCGCCACCGTCACCTCGGTCCTCCAGACCGCCGCCGGGCGGATGATCTTCGCGTCGCCGGCCAACGGCAGCATCACGACGCCGCCCGGCCGGCGCCCGAAACGGGAGACGTAGTGGAGGTCGCAGCCATCATCGCCGCCGCCGGGCTCGGCACCCGCCTGGGGCGGGGCAGCAAGGCGCTCGTCCAGCTCAACGGCAGGACGACCCTGGCGCGCGCGGTCGAGCTCTTCCTGGCCCTCGACGAGGTGACCCGGATCGTCGTCGTCGCGCCCTTGTCGCGGCTGGCGGCAGCCGAGGCGGAGGTCGCGCTTCTCCGGCCCCGCAAGCCGGTCCAGGTCTGCTCGGGAGGCGAGAGCCGCCAGCAGTCGGTGCGGGCCGGGCTCTCCCGCCTCGCCGGCGTCGACTACGTGCTGGTCCATGACGCGGCCCGGCCGCTGGCGACCGCGGCGCTTTGCCGCAGGGTGCTGCGGGCCGCGATCGGGTCGGGCGCCGCCTTTCCAGGGCTGCCGCCGCGCGACGCGGTCAAGCGGGTGGAGGGCCATCGTCTGGTCGAGAGCCTCGACCGGAACCGGATCGTGCTCGCCCAGACTCCTCAAGCGTTCGCCTACGGGCTGCTCCTGAAGGCGCACCTGGAGGCCCACGAGACTGGCCTCGAGGGAGACGACGATGCCCAACTGGTCGCCGCCGCCGGCCACCCGGTGACGGTCGTCGAGGGCGAGCCGGCGAACCTCAAGCTGACGACGGCCGCGGACTTCGACGTCCTCGAGGCTCTCTTGCGCGAGCACGAGGCCGCGTCATGAGGGTGGGAATCGGTTATGACGCGCACCGGCTGGTCGATGGTCGGCCGCTGGTCGTCGGCGGCGTGGCGATCGACCATCCGAAGGGCCTCGACGGCCACTCCGACGCTGACGTGCTGGTCCACGCCATCATCGACGCGCTGCTCGGCGCCAGCGCGCTGGGCACGATCGGTGAGCACTTTCCCGAGGACGACCCGACCTACGCAGGCATCTCAAGCCTCGAGCTGCTCTCGATGACGGCCGCGCTGGTCGAGGACCACGGGAGGACGATCGTCAACGTCGACTCGGTCGTCATCGCGGAGCGGCCGCGGCTCCAGCCGCACCTGGCCGCGATGGCGCGCGGAATCGCCGAGACGCTCGGCCTCGACCAGGACCTGGTCGGCGTCAAGGCAACCTCGCCCGAAGGCCTCGGCGCCCTCGGCCGGCAGGAGGGTATCGCCGCCCAGGCCGTCGTTCTGCTCGAATAGACGCCTCTTGTCGACGACCCTGCGGCTCCACAACACGGCCTCCGGCCGCAAGGAGGAATTCGTGCCCCAGGCGCCGGGCCGCGCCACCCTCTACACCTGCGGTCCGACCGTCTGGAACTACGCCCACGTCGGCAACTTCCGGACCTTCCTCTTCTACGACCTGCTTCGCCGCCACCTCCTCGTCAGCGGGTTCGAGGTCCACCACGTGATGAACCTCACCGACATCGAGGACCGGATCATCAGGCTGGCGGGCGAGCGCCAGACAACCATCCGGGATTACGTCGATCCCTTTGAGAAGGCATTCCTGGAGGACCTCGCGACCCTCCGCGTGCAAACGCCCGAGCACACCCCGCGGGCGACCGAGCACGTGGCCGGGATGGTTGCGATGGTGGGCCGCCTGCTGGAGACGGGGCACGCGTATCAGGCCGATGGCGACGTCTACTACCGGATCGCGAGCTTCCCGGCCTACGGTGAGCTGGCCCACGTCGACCCCGCCGGGCTGAAGGCCGGAGCCCGAGTGTCACAGGACGACTACGACAAGGAGTCGGTCTCCGACTTCGCGCTCTGGAAGGGCGAGGCGCCGGGTGACGCCGAGGTCGGCGCGGCCTGGGACGCCCCCTTCGGCCGGGGCAGGCCGGGCTGGCACATCGAGTGCTCGGTGATGAGCAAGGACCTCCTCGGGCTGACCCTCGACATCCATGCCGGCGGAATCGACCTGCTCTTTCCGCACCACCAGAACGAGGTGGCGCAGTCGGAGGCTGCCAATGGCGCCAAGTTCGTCGACTACTGGCTCCACTCCGAGCACCTGGCCGACGCGACGGGAGCCAAGATGTCGAAGCGGCTGGGCAACATCGCCACTCTCCGCGACCTCCTCGATGCCGGACACGACCCGCTCGCCATCCGCTTCTTCCTGATGGCCAACGCCCACTACCGGAGCAAGCTCAGGATGGATGAGGCCGCCGTCCGAGCCGCCAGCGAGCAGGTGCGGCGGCTACGCGACTTCTCCCAGCGCGTGGATCGCTTCGAGCCGGCCGCGGCCGATGACGCGAACCTGGTCATGACCCTGGGGAAGGCGCGAGCGGCATATCGCGCCGCTCTTGATGACGACCTCAACCTGCCCCAGGCGGTAGGGTTCCTGTTCGACGCCGTCCGCGACAGCAACGCGGCGATCGACCGGGCCGAGGCGGGGGCCGCCGCGAAGGCGGCCATGCGAGCCCTCCTCGATGACGCCGACAGCCACCTGGATATCCTCCGTGGGGGAGAGGTCGAACTTGAAAAGGAAGTCGAGCGGCTCATCGCCGAGAGGGAGACGGCCCGCGCCGGGCGCGACTTCGCGCGGGCGGACGCCATCCGGGAAGAGCTCCGCGCCCAGGGCATCCTCCTCGAGGACGCCAAGGAAGGCATCCGCTGGCGTAAGGCCTGAGCGCCGGCCGGCGCCGCGGCGCGACGAGCGGCCGAAACCACGGCCCGATCGTGCGCGCGGCAGTGAGGGCGCTCCCCAGCGTCCCCGCATGGACCTCATCTATGGCCGCAACGCCGTCCTCGAAGCGGCCCGCGCCGGCCACGTGATGCGGGTCCTGGTCGCCGACGGCCTGGACCCCGATCCCCGCCTCGAGGAGCTGGCGACCCTGGCCAAGGTGGAGGTCGTCACCCGCGAGCGCCTGGAAGGCCTCGCCCACGGCAACCACCAGGGCGTCGTGGCTGAGCTCGCGCCGCGCGAGTTCGCCAACCTGCGCAGCCTGCTCGCCGCCAAACCGACCCTGCTGCTCGGGCTCGACGGCATCCAGGATCCCCAGAACCTGGGCGCCATCCTCCGCACCGCCGACGCCGCCGGCGTCGATGGGGTGGTGCTGCCGGAGCGCCGCTCGGCCCCCGTGACGGGCGCCGTCGTCAAGGCGAGCAGCGGCGCCAGCGAGCACATCCGGTTGGTCCGGGTGAGCGGCATGGCGTCCGCCGTCTCCGACATCAAGCGCGCCGGGCTCTGGTGTGTTGCGCTGGATGTCAGCGGCGAGCAGGCTCCCTGGGAGTTCGATCTGACGCAGCCGGTCTGCCTCGTCATAGGCGGCGAGGAGGGCGTCCACCGACTCGTCCGCCAGCGCTGCGACGCGCGCCTCCGGATCCCCAT
>JALZAP010000004.1:11790-17588 GCA_030948245.1 Candidatus Dormiibacterota bacterium
GCCGCGTGGACAGCCTCAACGCGTCCGCCGCGGCGGCCGCTCTCCTCTACGAGGTGATGCGCCAGCGAGCGATAAAATCGAGCCGCGGATGAGGGTCTCCCTTCAGTTCCCGGCGCACGGCTGCTCGAATCCCCGCACTGCTTCTGTACCTGCTAGGTCGCTAGACCCCGGCCCGTGTGGCCGGAAGCGGTAGGCGGCCTGCCCTTACATCCAGCCCGGCATCGCCGGTGGTGGCCGTGGTCGTCTACGAGAAGGCCGGCCTCGGCATCCTCCGCCGGGGCTGGTTCAACCTCGACATCGGCTGGAGCCTGCTCCGGGTCGGCAGTGGAGCGCTGACTCTCTTCAGCCCAGGAGGATGGCGGCGCGGAGGCTTGCCTAACACGGCCGACAGGGGACGTCCCCCTCCCGATTAAGCTTTCGAGCGAGGTGACCCTGCGCCGGACCCGGATCATCTGCACGCTCGGGCCGGCCAGCTCGAGTCGGGCCACGCTCCGAGCCTTGATCGCGGCGGGGATGGACATCGCCCGCGTCAACTTCTCCCACGGCACCGAGGCGGAGCACCGCGAGACCGTCGAGGACGTGCGCGCCGTCGCCACCCAGACGGGCCGCCACATCGCCCTGCTCCAGGACCTGCAGGGACCCAAGATCCGGACCGGGCGCCTGGTCCGTGCCCCGGTCCGTCTGCGGCGAGGCGAGCTGGTGACCCTGACCGCCCGCGACGTCGTGGGCGACGAGAACCTGATCCCCGTCAGCCACCCGGCATTCATCCGCTCTCTGCTGGTCGACGAGAGGGTTCTCCTCGCCGACGGCGAGATCGAGCTTCGGATCCGCTCGCTCAAGGGTGGCGAGGCGCTCTGCACGGTGGCCAGGGGGGGCCTCCTCGGCGAGCGCAAGGGTGTCGCCGCACCGAACTGTCCGATCCGTCTCCCCGCCCTGACGGCCAAGGACGTAGCAGACCTGCGTCTGGGAGCCGAGCTCCGCTTCGACTACCTCGCGCTCAGCTTCGTCCGCTCCTCCGACGACCTGGTCGCCTGCCGGCGGGCGATGAAGAGGGTCGGCTGGCAGGTCCCCCTGATCGCCAAGCTGGAACGACCCCAGGCCCTAACCCACCTGGACGGCATCCTCACCCATGCCGACGGCGTGATGGTCGCCCGCGGCGACCTCGGGGTCGAGCTCTCGCTCGCCGAGGTGCCCGCCGCCCAGAAGGACATCATCGAGCGGGCGAACCTCAGGGGCGTCCCGGTGATAACGGCGACCGAGATGCTGGAGTCCATGGTGACCAGCAACCGCCCGACCCGCGCCGAGGCGTCGGACGTGGCGAACGCGATCTGGGACGGGACCGACGCCGTGATGCTTTCGGCCGAGACCTCGATCGGAGCCCATCCGGTCGAGTCGGTCCGCGCGATGGCGGCGATCTGCCGGGCGGCCGAGGCCCATCCGAGCTACCGCCGGGCCCGCCCGTTGGGGACGGTCCGAGGCTCCGTCGGCAGCGCCATCGCACACTCGGCGGCGACGGTCGCCGACGAGCTTGGAGCGGCCGCCATCGTGGCCTTCACCGAGACCGGCTCGACCGCGCTGCGGGTCTCCAAGAGAAATCCCACGGTCCCGATAATCGCTGCCAGCCCGCACGCCGAGACCCTCCGCCGGACCGCGCTCTACGCGGGCGTCATCCCGCTTCTCGTCGAGCACGGGGTCGACACCGACGACCTGATCCTGAAAGCTGGCGAGGCGGCGATCCGGAGCGGCCTCGTCAGCCGTCGCGACCGCGTCGTGATAATCGCCGGCGTGTCCGCCCAGCCGGGGCAGACCAACCTGCTCAAGGTAGTCACCATCAGGTGAGGCACCGGTGAAGCCCGCCGCCAACGAGTCGGAAGACTTGATGTCCGTCCTCGGCCACGAGCTGCGGAGCCCGTTGACCGTGATCCGGGGCGCGGCAACCCTCCTCCTCCAAGCCCATGAGGAGATGGCGCCGGAGAAGGTGAGCGAGCTGCTCGCGGGGATCGACGCCGCCGCCGCGCGGATGGCGGACCGGGTGGAGGACGTGCTCGTCGCCGGCCGTCTCCACGCCAGCCGGCAGCCGGCGGTTGTGGAGGACGTCGACCTCAGGGACGTGGTCGGCGACGTGCTGGAGGCTGCGCGCTCGCGGAACGCCGGTCGCCGCCTCAGCGCGCGCGGCGCCGCCCGGGGTATCGCCGTCCGGGCCGACCAGCAGCGCGTCACCCAGGTGCTCCGGGTGCTGGTCGAAAACGCCATCCGCTTCTCGCCGCCCGGCTCGCCGGTGGAGGTCTGGGCCGCCCGTGCGGGGCGGCTGGCACGGGTCGAGGTACGTGATCGCGGACCCGGCATCGCGGCCGCCGACCGGCGGCGGATCCTCGGCCGCGGCGTCAAAATCGATCCCTCCGGCCCTGGCGCCGGCCTCGGCCTCTACGTGGCCGCCGGCCTGCTGGCGATCATGGAAGGCGAGCTCGGTCTCGAGCCGCGGGAGGGCGGCGGCACGACCTTCTGGTTCACCCTGCCTGCCGTTGCGAAATAGTCACCTCTATCGCTCCGGTTAACTTTCCCTGAGGATGCCTGAAGAGAAAGAACCCGAAGAGTTTCCCCAGTTCGCGAGCGCGCTGATAACCAGCGCCCACCCCGACGACCCCGATTTCGGGGCTGCCGGCACCCTGGCGAGGCTGGTCGACGGCGGCGCCAGGGTGACCATCGTCATCTGCACCGACGGGTCCGAGGGTGGCGAGGATCCCGCGGTCCCCGACGCCGAGCTCACCCGCCTCCGCTACGCCGAGCAGTGTGCCGCCGCCAAGGAGCTGGGCATCGAGGAGGTCGTCTTCCTGGGTCACCCGGACGGCCGGCTGGAGCACACGCTCGAATTCCGCAAGGAGATCACCGCGATCCTCCGCCGCTACCGGCCCGAGCTTGTGCTGACCCACGTGCCGGTCATCAACATCGACACACCGATCGGCGCCTATCACCCCGATCATCTCGCCGTCGGCAAGGCGACCCTGGCGGCGGTCTACCCGGCGGCGCGTAACCCGCGTGCCTTCCGGGAGCTCCTCGATGAGGGCCTCGAGCCCTGGCGCGTGAAGGAGGTCTGGATACCGACCTGGAACATGGGCGACTTCTTCGTCGACATCAGCTCAGCGGTCGACCGCAAGATCGCCGCGCTGCGCCGCCACGAGTCCCAGTTCCAGAACTGGGAGAACTGGGAGGAGAACCTTCGCGATCGGATGAAGCAGATTGGCGAGAAGTCCGGCTATGAATACGCCGAGGGCTTCAAGCGGATCAAGATTGGCTGAGACCCCGGTTTACCTCGAGGTCGGCTCCAAGCGACTCTTCGCCGGCGCCCTCGACTGGCCGGGCTGGATCCGGGCGGGGAAGGACGAGGCGCTGGCTCTGGAAGCCCTCGCCGCCGCCGCCGAGCGCTACGCGCCGGTCGCCCGTGGCGCCGGCTTTCCGCTGCCGTCCGGCGCGGCCGGGTCGCTGAAGGTGGTCGAACGCGTCAAGGGCAACGCGACCACCGACTTCGGCGCTCCCGGACTTCCCGCCAAGGCCGACAACGAGCCGCTGCGGGGAAAGGAGCTAGCCCGCCAGCTCGCCCTGCTCGCGGCCGCGTGGGAAGCGCTCGACAAGGTGGTGGGAAAGGCACCGGCCGCGCTCCGCAAGGGCCCCCGAGGCGGCGGCCGCGACCGGGACAAGATCGTCGAGCACGTGCTCGGCGCCGAGTCCGCCTACGCCTCCGCGCTGGGCCTCAAGCTGCGCGCGCCGGAACCCGGCAATGCGGCCGTGGCGGAGTTCCGGGCGGCGATCGTCGCCGGCATCACCGCCGATGACGGAAGGTGGCCCGCCCGCTATGCCCTGCGCCGGATCGCCTGGCACGCGCTCTTCCACGCCTGGGAGATCGAGGATCGGAGCACCTAGAAAAGGCTCTAGCGGACGTCAGCCAGCGAGGCCCAGACGTCGAGCTTCACCTTCACCCGCCGGATCACCTCGTCGGTGAACTCGGTGGTGCCGGTGTGACCGCCCAGGTCGGCGGTGCGGATGCCGTCCGAAACGGTCTCCAGCGTCGCCTCGAAGATCGCCCGCGACACGATCCTCTCGCGCGCGCCCTCCATGTGGCCGAGCAAAGACGCAACGGACATGATCATCGCCATCGGGTTGGCGACGTTCTTTCCCTCCAGCGAGGGCGCGGTGCCATGCGGCGCCTCGGTCATCATCACCCTGACCTTGCCCTCGGGGTCGAAGCCGAGCAGCGCGGACTCGGCGCCGGCGATGGTTCCGAAGAGCTGCATGACGAGGTCGGAGAGGGTATCGCCGTCGCGGTTCAGAGCGGGGATCACAAGGGGCTCGCCGGTGGTTGCCACCAGCATCGCGTAGGTGGCGTCGATCAGCTGCGGGTCGTAGCGGACGTCCGCGTTGCGCCCGGCGGCGGCGTCGAGCTCCTCTTTGAACATCCCCTCGTAGACCGGCGACACGGTGTACTTGGGGCCGCCGAAGACCTTGGCGCCGAGCCGCCGTGCCTGGTAGAAGGCGTACTCGGCGACCACCTTGCAGGTCCGGCGCGAGATCTTCTCGGTCCGGAAGGCCCACTCGTCGAGGCCCTCGCCCTCCCGCCATTCGGTCGCGTCGTAGGCGTCGTCGACCGCCATCCGGATCACCGAGATGGGGGAGTAGACGCCGGCCACCGGCCGGACCGAGGGGATCCGCCGCCCGGTCCGCACGATGACCTGGCCTCCGATCCGCGCCCGGAGGATCGCGTTGGGGCTGCCGACATCCCCTTTCTGCTCGGGCGTGATGGTCGCCGCCTTGATCCCGGAGCCCGCCTCGAGGAGCGCGTCAGATGCCTCCAGCACGACCTGGTTGCGGGTCTCCCGTCGGTTGCCGAGCGAGAGGTCGAAGTGCCGCAGCTCGACCGGGAACCCGGTCAGCTCGGGGTCGAGGAAGCGGAGCGCATCGCGGAGCAGCTCCTCGCCGGTCTGGTCGCCGTGGAGGACTACAATCCGAATTGGGTCTGACATCCGGGTCCAGTGTCTCAGACAGGCTTGGATCAGCCTGGCTTGCTGTATATTGACAAGCGCCTAGGTTTCCTAGGCTTATTTTTTTGGGAAGCCTAAGCTTCAAGCGAAGGACGAAAGCGAAGGGACAGGTATGGAGACGATCATCACGCTCCAGTGCACCGACTGCAAACGTCGGAACTACACGACGGTCAAGAACAAGAAGAACGATCCTGACCGGTTGGAGCTCAAGAAATACTGCCGCTGGTGCCGCAAGCACACGGGGCACCGGGAGACCAAGTAAGTGGCATTGACCGCGACGCGTCCGCGTGAGAACCGGGTGACGACCTTTCTCCGCGACACCTACGAGGAGCTCCGCAAGGTCGTCTGGCCGACACCTGCGGAGCTGTATCGCTACACGATCGTGGTCATCGTGACCGTCATCGTCATCGCCGGCTTCATCGGCCTGGTCGACCTGGGGCTCGGCGCTTTCACGCAGCGCTACATCTACAACGGGATAGCGAGGTAGCCATGGCCACCGAACGAGCAACCGCAGAGCCGACCGCCGAAGAGGCGCAGTGGTACGTCGTCCACGCCTACTCGGGCCACGAGGAGAAGGTCAAGAAGAACCTCGAGAAGAGGATCGAGTCGATGGATATGCACGACAAGATCCTCCAGGTGCTGGTCCCGATGGAGGACGAGATCGAGATCAAGGACGGCAAGCGCCGCCACGTCCAGAAGCGGATCTTCCCTGGCTACATCCTGGTCAAGATGGTCATGACGGACGAGTCCTGGTACGTCGTCCGC
>JALZAP010000004.1:17598-22111 GCA_030948245.1 Candidatus Dormiibacterota bacterium
CCGGCAACAAGCCGGTGCCGCTCCAGGAGAAAGAGGTCAAGGCGATCCAGAAGCAGATGAAGCAGGAAGCGCCCAAGATCCGGGTCGACTTCCAGATCGGCGAGGCCGTCCGTGTCGTCGACGGGCCGTTCACCGACTTCCACGGCAAGGTGGACGACATCAACCCGGAGCGCGGCAAGCTGAAGGTCCTCGTCAACATGTTCGGCCGGGAAACCCCGGTCGAGCTCGACCTGCTGCAGGTCGAGAAAGTCCACTAACGAGAAAGAAAGAGAATGGGAAAGAAGAAGGTTCGGGCCGTCCTGAAGATCGAGCTGCAGGCCGGCAAGGCCACCCCGGCTCCGCCCGTCGGCACCGCCCTGGGACCGCATGGCATCAACATCATGGAGTTCTGCAAGGCATACAACGAGAAGACGGCCTCGCAGGCGGGCGACGTCGTCCCCGCCGAGATCACCATCTACGAGGACCGCAGCTTCACCTTCGTTCTCAAGACGCCGCCCGCGGTGAACCTGCTGAAGAAGGCGGCCGGGATCGAGAAGGGCTCGCCCAAGCCGAACCGGGACAAGGTCGGCAAGGTCTCCAAGGAGCAGCTGGTCCAGATCGCCACCGTGAAGATGAAGGACCTCAACGCCTACGACATGGCGATGGCGGTGAGGATGATCGAGGGCACCGCGCGCTCGATGGGGCTGGAAGTCGTTGGCTAAGCGACACGGCAAGAAGTACCAGGAGGCCCTGAAGAAGGTCGAGGAGGCGCTCAGCCAGAACGGCGACACCGGGCTCGAGCCGAAGAAGGCCGTCGAGATCGCTCGCGACACCTCGACCGCAAAGTTCGATGCCACCGTCGAGGCTCACGTCCGCCTCGGCATCGACGTCCGCCACGCCGACCAGCAGCTGCGAAGCGCCGTCACCCTGCCCCGCGGCACCGGTAAGACCGTCCGGGTCGCCGTGTTCGCGGCGGGCGAGAAGGAGCGCGAGGCCAAGGACGCGGGCGCCGACATCGTCGGCGGCGACGACCTCGTCAAGCGCGTCTCGGAGGGCTTCACCGACTTCGACGTCGCGATCGCGACGCCCGACATGATGAGCAAGGTCGGCCCGTTGGGGCGCATCCTCGGACCGCGCGGCCTGATGCCGAACCCCAAGTCGGGCACCGTCACGTTCGACGTCGGCCGGGCGGTCAAGGAGGTCAAGGGGGGGCGGATCGAGTTCCGTGCCGACAAGTTCGGTATCGTCCACGCCCCGATCGGCAAGGCCTCCTTCGATGCCGAGGCGCTGCACGAGAACTTCGCCGCGCTGATCGAGGCGCTCGTCAAGAACAAGCCCTCCGCCGCCAAGGGCCAGTACCTGAAGACGATCTACCTCTCCTCGACGATGGGCCCCTCGGTTCCCGTCGACGTCCGCGAGGCGGGCAAGCTCACAACCGGTTAGGTCGCCAGCAGGGCCTCGGCCTCAGCGGTCCGGCCCAGCGACCTGAGTGCCTCGGCGACCGCCTCCTTGGCAGATTGGATCAGGTCCGGCTGCTCCGGAAACCTCTCCCGCATCATCAATGCCCGCTGAAACGCGTCGAGGGCGGCCTCGTGCTCGCCGGCGTCCTGGTACTCCCAGCCGAGGTTGTTGAGCAGTGGGCCCGCCCAGTACCTGACGGCCGGATCGGGAGAGCCCTCCGCGATCGCGAGACCGCGCCGGGTCCACGCCTCGAAGCCCTGCCGGCCGCCGGCGAGGAGGGCCGCCATGTGGGCGGCGTCGGCGGCGAGGAAACCGTCGCCTGCCGCGATCGCGTTCGCATAAGCCGCCTCGAAGTGGGCAAGGGCCGCGGCCGGGTCGCCGCCCGAGCGCAGCAACCGGCCCCGCTCGAGAGCAACGCGGATCGCGACCTCCGGCGACGAACCGGCAAGGGTGTCGGCCTCGCCGAGCAGCCGCTCACCCTCGATGAACCGGTCGCGGAGGCCTTCCACCCGGGCCAGCTGAGTCAGGACCTCGGCTCGGCCGGCGGCGTCCGGCTCGTGGGCAGGCTTCGCCCGGAAGCGCGCCTCGGTCGCGTCGAGGTCGTCGAAGTCCCAGAATGGCCGGAGGCGGTCTCCCATCGCCGTTGGATATACTTCATCGCTGCCGAAGAAGTAGGCGCCGGATCTCAGGAGCCGGCTTAATCACACCTGCCGAGGCGAGCGGAAAACCGGACCCCCCGTGGACCTCGCAAGTCCGCGATTCCTTTTCACGCCGCGCCGAGGCAGTGAAGAGGAATTTTTTATGGCGAAGGTTTCCAAGCGACCCTTGAAGGAGAAGCATGTCGGCGAGATCGCCGAGAAGCTGCGCTCCGCCAAGGTGGTGGTCCTCACCGACTACCGCGGCCTCACCGTCTCCCAGCTCGGCGACCTCCGCGCGAAGCTCCGCCAGTCCGACGTCGAGTTTCGAGTGATCAAGAACACGCTCGCGAAGCGGGCCGCCGACGAGTCGGGCCATCCCGACCTCGGGCCTGCCCTCAAGGGCCCGGTCGCTTTCGCCCTCGGCTACGACGACCTCTCGGCTCCAGCCCGGCTGCTGGCCGAGTGGGTGCGCTCCAGCCGGCTCAAGCTCGACATCACCGGCGGCCTCGTCGAGGGCCGCTTCTTCGCGGCCGACCAGGTCCGCCAGCTGGCCGACCTCCCCTCGAAGGAGGTCCTCCTGGCCCAGCTATTGGGCACCCTGCAGACCCCGATCGCCCAGCTGGTGGGCACCATCCAGGCCCCGGTCCAGACCCTCGTCGGGCTGCTCGAGGCATACAAGAACAAGTTGGAGGCAGCGTAAATGGCAGCTACGAAACTCAGCCCGAAGGACTTCGTCGAGGCGCTCAAGGAATGGAGCGTGCTGGAGGTCGTCGAGGCGGTGAAGATGATCGAGGATGAGTTCGGGATCAAGGCCGCGGCTGCGGTCGCGGTCGCCGGTCCGGCACCCGCCGGCGGCGGCGCCGCGGCGGAGGCCGAGGCGCCCGAGGAGCAGACCGAGTTCACCGTCACCCTCACCCAGGTCGGGGACAGCAAGATCAACGTGATCAAGGCTGTCCGCGAGATCACCGGTCTGGGCCTGAAGGAGGCCAAGGACCTCGTCGACGCCTCGCCCAAGGCGGTCAAGGAAAACGTCAACAAGGAAGAGGCCGACACGATCGCCCAGAAGCTGAAGGACGCCGGGGCGACCGCCGAGATCAAGTAAGGCTGCCCACTTCGCCGGCACCCTCTTTCTCACCCTCCCCGCTCGCGGGGAGGGTACGGTCGAGCGGGATCGATTGACCGACCTGCAGCCGAAGCGGCTGCAATGCGATCCCTGGGTCCGCCCCACGCCGCCTACGGCGGCACTCTCCGTCTGCGTGGGAGAGCAGGAAATTGGTCCCTTGGTTCCGATCGGGCTGCCCGGCCGTCATGAACGGGGAGCGTGAAAGCTGTTAAAACGGGCCCGCGTTCTGCTATTGTCGGCGGCAACCCGCCAAAAACGGCCACCAGGCCGCGTTTGGTCGTGCTTCTTGCCGGGTACCTTTTGCGTGTTATACTCGCCGTTCTTGCAATTTAGCGCCGCTGGCCCCCCTCTTCTATAAGCGCGCCCTCCGCTGTCTTTTGTTCGTCTAAGGAGAACTGCCTACCTGTGATCTCAGAGATGAAAGCCGCCCCTCGCAAGAACTACGGCCGTATTCCGAACCTGGTCGAGCTGAAGGACCTCATCGCCACCCAGATCGAGTCCTTCGTCTGGTTCAAGTCGGAGGGGCTCCGGGAGCTCTTCGACGAGATCAACCCGATCACGGACTACACCGGCAAGAACTTCGAGCTCCGCTTTCTCGACTATGAGTTCGGCCCTCCCAAGTTCAGCGAGGAGGAGTGCCGCAACCGCGACATGACCTACGCGGCGCCGCTCCGGATCAAGACCCGCCTCACCGTCAAGGAGACGGGCGAGATCAAGGAGTCGGACGTCTACATGGGCGACTTCGCGATCATGACCGAGGAGGGCACCTTCATAGTCAACGGCACCGAGCGGGTGGTCGTCTCCCAGCTCGTGCGCTCGCCCGGCGTCTATTTCACCGCCACCGAGGACCCGGTCAGCGGCCGGCGCCTCTTCGGCGCCAAGCTGATCCCCAACCGGGGCGCCTGGCTCGAGATCGAGACCTCGGCCAAGGACCTGCTCACGGTCAAGATCGATCGCAAGCGGAAGGTGCCGGTGACGGTGCTGCTCAAGGCGCTCGAGCTCGCCCAGCTGAAGGGCAAGGACAACGATCGCGACGCCCAGCGCGTCGCCCTCGCCCAGCTCTTCGGCGACGTCGACGACAACCCCGAGCACAAGTACATCGACGCGACCTTCGAGAAGGACGCGACGGTGACGACCAACGACGCCCTGATCGAGCTCTACAAGCGCATCCGGCCCGGCGATCCCGCAACCGTGGACAACGCGCGCAACCTGCTCCAGAGCCTGTTCTTCAATCCTCGCCGGTTCGACCTCGGCCGGGTCGGCCGCTACAAGGTCGACAAGCGCCTGGGCCGGCCGGAGCAGGAGATCGTGG
>JALZAP010000083.1 GCA_030948245.1 Candidatus Dormiibacterota bacterium
CGGAGCCGGTCGCCGAGCGCCTCGGCGACCCGAAGGGACTCCTCCGCTTCGTCCTTGAAGGTGTCGACGAGGACGATCCGCAGGACGCCCTCGCCCATGTGCTGGTCGAAGGCGCGGGCGGCGCGCACGGTGTCGCCGAAAATCAGGATCATCGCGTGCGGCATCGTCCCCGAGGGAGCCGCCAGGCCGCCCAGCTCGGCGCCGCCGGGCGTGGCGGCGCCGACGCAGCCGCCGATGATCGCCGCCCGCTCCATCGTCGGCCCGACCAAGGGATGGACGTGGCGGGCGCCGAAGGAGATCACCCGCGTGCCGGCCGCCGCGTCGACGACCTCCCGGGCGGCCGTCGCCCAGCCGGAGCCGGAGGCCAGCATCCCGAGCAGCGCCGTCTCGAAGCGTCCGAAGTGCGAGTAGTTGGCCTTTACCCTGAGGACGACCTCCTTGCGGCCCATGTGGTCACCATCCCGGAGGCCGACCGCCTCGTCGCCCGGCTTGAGCACACAACGGAGGACCTCGGCCGCCTCGTCGATGCCGCAGATCACGCCGTCCCGGTCGGGAAAGAACTCCATCTGGACGACGGGATCGAGCCCCTCGCCGGCGAGGGTGAGCGCGGCACGTTCCAGGTACACGTCGGAGGCCCGTCCGCCGTAGTACTCGACGAGTTCAGGAGTCAACGGTTACCAAGCTTATTTCAACCGACGCGTTGATAAAAACCCGTAGACTCGGCTCGTGGCATTACCGACGGAAGCCGACGTTCTGCAGGCGCTTTCCCAGATCCAGGACCCCGACCTGCACCGCGACATCGTGAGCCTCGGGATGATCAAGGACATCCAGATCGCCGACGATGGCGTGGTCGACTTCACCTTCGAGCTCACCACCCCCGCCTGCCCGGTCCGTGACCAGTTCCAGACCCTCGCCCGCCAGTACGCCGGGGCGCTCCCCGGGGTGACCGACGTGCGGGTGAAGATGACCTCCAACGTCCGCCCGGCATTCCTCCAGCGCGACAACACCCAGCTGATCCCGGGCGTGAAGCAGACGATTGCGGTCGCCTCCGGCAAGGGTGGTGTTGGGAAGTCCACCGTCGCCGTCAACCTGGCCGCCGCGCTGGCGCAGACCGGCGCGCAGGTCGGCCTGCTCGATGCCGACATCTACGGACCCTCGATCCCGGCCATGCTCGGCACCCACCAGCAGCCCGTGGTCCGGGACGAGAAGCTGATCCCGATCGAGGCCCACGGTCTGAAGCTGATGTCGATCGGGTTCCTGGCGGGCGCCGACAAGGCGATGGTCTGGCGCGGCCCGATGGTCAGCCGTGCGATCCAGCAGATGCTCGGCGACGTCACCTGGGGCGAGCTCGATTACCTCGTCGTCGACCTCCCGCCCGGCACCGGCGACTCCAGCCTCACCCTCGCCCAGACGATCGCCCTCTCCGGGGTCGTCATCGTCGCGACGCCGCAGGACGTGGCGCTCGACATCGCCGTCAAGGCGCTCCAGATGTTCCGCACGCTCAACGTCACCCCGCTCGGCCTGGTCGAGAATATGAGCTTCTACGTCTGCGAGAATTGTGGCCACGAAGCCCACATCTTCGACCACGGCACCGCCGAGAAGACGGCGCAGAAGCTGGGCGTCCCCTTCCTCGGCGCGGTGCCGCTGGAGGAAGGGATCCGGGAGGACGCCGACCTCGGCGCACCGGTGGTCGTGACGAGGCCCGACTCCAACGGCGCCAGGGCATTCCGCCAGATCGCCTCGAAGGTCGCCGCCCAGACCTCGATCCGCTCCTTCCGGCAGCTGCCGGTGATCAACGTCCGATAGCGCCAGGGCCCGACTCCGCGCTCGACCCGTTCCCGGTCGCCGTCGACCTCGACCGTGAGAGCCAGCTGCTGAGCATCGACTGGGAGGATGGTCACCGCTCCGGCTACGGGGCCGGGATGCTGCGCTGGGCCTGCCCCTGCGCCGAATGCCGCGGCGAGGGATACGGGACGGTCGGCCGGCTGGAGAAGATCACCGAGCTGCCCCAGCCAGACCTCGAGCTGGAGGCGGTGACCCTGGTCGGCCGCTACGCGCTCCAGCTCGGCTTCCGGAGCGGGCACTCGACCGGCATCTACACCTTTCGCTACCTGCGCTCGATCTGCCCCTGCGCGGAGTGTCGCCGTTCCGGACAGCCCCGGTCCTCCTGAGTTCCTGATCTGATAGTGATACTATAAGGTTTATACCCGGCGAACCAGGAGGGGAGAAGCCTTGGAACGCCTTGATCAAACCCATGAGCCGATCGTGAGCCTCTTCGACCGCCGCCGCTCCGGTGAGATGGCCGGGGCGATTCGGGAGGCTGTCAGCCGAGCCACCGGGACCCGCCGGGAGCAGCCCGAATGTGTTGAGGGCGCCTTCCGCAGCGAGGCCTTCGCGGCCGAGGTTGCCGAGCAGTTGCGGGCGGCTTTTCCCGACAGCCTTGTGACGGTGGAGGATGGCGCGGCGCCCCACCGGGTGAGGGTCCGGCCAAGGCGCTGACCGCTCAACCATCCCCGGTTGGCTACGCTCACGCAGGGATGGAGATTCTCCGCAACCTGACCCGGCGCAAGCTGCGCAACGCCTTAACTGTGGCGGGGATCATGATCGGCGTTCTCGCCCTGACGACGATGGGGGCCATGGCGGAGAAGTTCAACCTCCTCTTCGACGGCGGCGAGCGGTTCTTCTCCGGCCACGTGGTCGTCAATGACCCCAGCCTGAGCGGCTTCGGGCCCGGCTTGATCCAGGTCGCACGGGCGACCGAGATCGACAAGGTCGACGGCGTGGCCGGCGCCTTCCCCAACATCAGCCTGCTCGCCAAGGCGGACGAGCAGGGCAGCCTCAGCGTCCCCGACCAGATCCTCGGCACCGCGCCCGGCTCGGAGCGCTACGAGACCTTCAAGCTGACCGTCGCGCAGGGCCGCGACATCAATCGGGCGGCCGGAGGCGAGGTCGCCTTCGGCTCCGACATCGCGCGCGAGCTCGGCGTCCGGGTCGGCGACAACACCATCCTGCCCCGCCCCGCCAAGCAGCCCAAGCCGGGTTTCATCGGACACCGCTTCCGGGTCGTCGGCATCTACGACAAGACCCTGACGGCACCCGACAGCTTCGCGTTCGTCAGCTTCGCCGACGCTCAGCAGATGTTTGGCGAGAACCTTCCCAGCGCGGTGCGCGGCCAGGTCGACGTGAGCCAGCTGGCCAACTCGATCAGCGTCTACGGAAGGCCCGGTGTCAACCTCGACGACCTGGCACGGCGGATCTCTCGCGACGTCCCAGGTGTCCATGCCATCCCTCCCTCGACACTCGTCGCCGAGTTCAAGCAGGGTTCGCTGTTGCTGACCGCGATCACCACCGGCTCAGCGGTGCTGGCGCTGGTCGTCGGCGGTCTCTCGGTCGTCAACACGATGCTGATGGCCGTGACCGAGCGAGTTCGCGAGATCGGCCTCAAGAAAGCGCTCGGCGCGCAGACCGGCCACATCCTGCGCGAGTTCCTCATGGAGGCGATTCTCTTCGGCGCCATCGGCGGCGCCGCCGGGCTCCTGCTCGGCTGGCTCACGACGCTTGCCATCAACGCCTGGACGGCCGGCCAGAACCTGTCGCTCTTCCTGCTCTCCGGCCGGCTCGTGCTGCTCGCGGTGGTGTTCTCGGTCGGCCTTGGCGCCGTCGCCGGCATCATCCCCGCTTTCAGGGCGGCGCGCATGGACCCCGTCGCGGCCCTCCGCGCCGTCTGATGTCCCGAGCTGAGGCACTGAAATGTCCCGGACCACAACGCGACTCCGCAACGTAATCTCGAACCCAGTGAAAGGCATTCGCCGGGGCGGCGCGCTCGCAGCGATCTTGATGGCTCTGCCGATGTCCCAGCTGGGGCATCTCCTCGCCTACTGGCTCCAGTTCGGGCCGGCGGCAGCCGCCCGTCAGAGCACGGGCGCCCACGCCTACTTCCCGGTCCTGCTCCAGGCAGGCGGCGCAACCCTCGGAGCCGCCCTGCTCGGCCTACTCCTGCTGCTCGCCGTGGCGCGTTTCATGGTCGGGCTCCGCAATGACCGGGTGCCGGAGGGCGGATGGCCCGTCGGACCACTGCTGCTCACGCTGCTGGGAGCTCAGCTGGCGATCTTCGCCGGCCAGGAGCTGGTGGAGGCTTCGCTTTCCGCGCTGCCGGCGGCGCCGGCAGGCCACCTGCTCGTCTGGGGCGTCGCCGGCCAGCTCCCGCTGGCAATCCTGGGGGCGTTCGGCCTCAGCTGGATCTCAGCCCGGGTGCGACGCGCCGTGCGCCGGTTGCGCCGTTCTCGAATGCCGGGGCTCGCCCCGCGAGGCGCTTTGCTGCCGGAGCTGCCATGGGCTCCGGCGATCTTCACGAGCTTTCTCCCCGCCTTCGCCGCCGGCTTCGTCAACCGCGGCCCGCCTTTCTCACCTCCGATTTAGAACGCGTTGTCAGCCTGCCGCGCAGGCCCCACGCCAATTTGAGGAAGGAAATTTTCAAATGACACGCAACCGTGTAGTCCTACTTGCCGTCGTCGTCCTCTTGTTCCTCGTCGTCGGTGGCTTCCTGATTGCCCGGAACATCGGCGGCGGCGGCCGTCCGGTGACCATCAGGCTCTCCGTCAGCGGAAGTACGATGACCCCCGACACCCCGACCGCAAAACAGGGCGACCGGGTGACGATGACGTTAACCGCCGACAAGGCCGAGGAGGTGCACCTCCACGGCTACGACATCCAGTTCTCAGTCCCCAGCGCCGGCGGCAGCGTGGCCCACACTTTCACGGCCGACAAGACGGGCTCCTTCGAGATGGAGCTGGAGGCGACCAGCACACACCTCGGCCAGTTCGAGGTCTCACCGTGACGGCGCCGCTCTTCCTGCACGGGTTCGGGGCCCGCTACGACCTCCCAGGCCCGCTCTTCCTGTACCTGTTCGCCGCCGCCGGCGTGGTGGTCCTCTCGTTCGTCATGGTCGTGCTCTTCGCCGGCGACAAGCTGGGCGAGGAGGCGGTGTCCTATCCCCGCCGGCGCGACACCTGGCTGGAGGGCGCGGCCAATGCCGCTTGGCCTCGGGTGGCCGGGGCGGCGATCGGCGTGTTCGGCCTGGTGGCGGTTATCGTCACCGGGCTGTTCGGGTCCCAGAACCCCTTCTACAACCCGGCCGAATACCTCGTCTGGGTCTACTTCTGGTCCGCGACGGTCATCCTCGCGGGCCTGGTCGGTAACCTCTGGGCCCTTCTCAATCCCTGGGCGGCGCTTTACGCGCTTCTGCGGCGCCCCGATCCGCCCGATGCCGGCTCGGGATCCGGCATCTGGGGCGCGGTCGCAACTTACTTCGGCTTCGCCTGCCTCGAGCTGACCTCCGGCATCGCCAACCGACCGGCTGTCCTGGCCTGGCTTGCGCTCGCCTACACGGTGTTCACGCTCGGCGGCATGCTGGTCTTCGGCGGCCGGCGCTGGCTCCGGAGCGTCGAGTGCTTCACGGTCCTCTTCGACATCGTCGCCCGCTTCGGCCCCATCGAGACCGAGCGCAACCCCGACGGGAAGACCAGGGTCTACCTGCGAATTTGGGGGACCGGCCTGCTGAAGGGCGAGCGGGCGGGTTGGGACCGGGTCGTGTTCGTCATCC
Organism: Candidatus Dormiibacterota bacterium; assembly: GCA_030948245.1. Taxonomy (GTDB): domain Bacteria; phylum Chloroflexota; class Dormibacteria; order Dormibacterales; family Dormibacteraceae; genus UBA6019. The sequence continues at coordinate 5,603 of JALZAP010000083.1, forward strand.
TGATGCTGTCGACGCTCGCCTTCGACGGCATCCTGGCGACGCCGGTCCATCGCTGGTGGCTCAGCACCCTGGGACCGCTCTTCGATCCCCTCGGCCCCCTCGCCGTCCCCGCGCTGCGGACGGTCGGCCTGGTCGTGCTCACTGCGGTCTTTCTCGCCGCCTTCGTCTTCGTGATGCGCTTCGTGATGTGGTTCGGCTGGCCCGAGGTCGGCTCGCCCTTCTCACGCTGGAAGGGAGTCGACGAACCGACCGCGCTGAGCGCCTTCGCGCTCACGTTGGTGCCGATTGCCCTGGTCTACAACGCGGCCCACAACTACACCTACGTGGTCGTCCAGTCGCAGGGTCTCATCCCGCTCCTCGCCGACCCCCTCCGAAAAGGCTGGCACCTGCTCCCGACCGCCGGCTACCAGATCAGCTTTCTGCTCGCGGGCGCTGCGGTGGTCTGGTACGTCCAGATCGTGCTGATCGTGCTTGGCCACGTCATCGCCGTCTACCTGGCACATCTCCGCGCCGGCCAGCGCTTCAAGAACACCGCCCACGTCCTCCTCAGCCAATACCCGATGCTTCTGCTGATGGTGCTCTACACGATGACGAGCCTCTGGATCCTCGCCCAGCCGATCACCAAAGAGGTGTGAAGCGCCGGACCGGCCACGCGGCGGCGGGCGTCCTGCTCGCAACCGCGGCCGGCCTCTACGTGCTCGCCGCCTGGCAGTCCCACCCTGGTTTCTACGATGGCTTCGCGCCGCCGGCGGACACCTACCGCTGGGTAAAGGCCCCCGACGGCGTGACCACCAACGGGCTCAAGCCACTCCCGGGTGCCACGAACCTGGCAGTCAGCACCGATCACGCGCGGGTGGCGGGCGGCGCGGTGGCCACCGGCGAGAAGCAGCCCCAGGCCCTGCTCCAAGTTCCAGCAGCCGCCCTCAGGGCCCCCGCCGCCGACTCGGTCGAGGTCGACCTGACGCCGACCGCCGCGCCCAGCCGGCCGGAGACGGAGGTGATCGTCGGCAATCTCTACTGCGTGACGGCCACGACGTCACTCGTCAAGGACCAGGCGTTGAGTCTGACCCTCGCCTACTCGTCGCAGCTGCCGAGCGCGGACGCCATCTTCCGCTATGACGATGAGACCCTGACCTGGTCGAGGCTGGCGACCAGCCATGACGGCAGAGCTGCCACCGTCACCGCCTCGATCACCAGCCTCGGCTGCTACGCACCCGCGGCCCTGGCCGGGGTGGCGACGACCACCTCCGCGAGTGGCTCCGGGAACCGCCTGCTGCCCCTGGTCGCGGCCGGAACAGCCGTCCTTGTCCTACTTGCGGGCTTTCCCCTCTACCTCCGCGCCCGCCGCGATCGGCGGCTGAAGCAGAGGACCTGAACTCGGAGTTGCGAGCGATTCGCGA
>JALZAP010000005.1:0-6516 GCA_030948245.1 Candidatus Dormiibacterota bacterium
ACGGCCGGCGTGCCACCTTCCTGGCACAGCCGGCCGCTTCATTGCAAGCGTGCGGGGGGCCTGATCCGGAGGTGCATGTGTCCGTCCGGATCGCTGCTAGCGAATGCGGTAGGAGGGGGGCTCCTCGTCGCCGCCGGCCATCTTCTTCACCAGGTCGGGCCGGTAGCGGCCGAGGAGGTAGCCGACCCCGCCGAAGACGAGGTCCCGAACCAGGTAGGCCCCGATGAAAGCGCCGCCGAGGACGCCGCCGTAGATGAGCAGGCTGCTGCTCAGGTCGCCGGCTGCTCCGAAGGTCGTCGGGTAAGGCTCGGCGAGGCAGCCCCAGGCGGGTAGCACAGGACCAAGGCAGTCAAGGCCGAGGAGCCTCCGGGAGACCTGGTCGAAGACGAAAACGATCGCAACCAGCCCGAAGAAGACGATCAGTGTCCGCTTCATATCCGAGCTAACGCGCGGGTGGCCGTTTTCCATCGCAGGCTTGATGGGAAGGTGGACGTCCCCCCTGTCGGCGTGCTCGGCGCAGCCTGCGCGCGGCCTACCCCCCTGTCGGCCGTGCTCGGCGCAGCCTGCGCGCGGCGTACCCCCCCTGTGGGTAGGATCTAAAAGTGAAGGTCCAGACCTCCGCTGACCTCGCCGAGGCGATCTCCCGCGGCCTGCCGCTTACCGTCGCGGGGCAGATCGCGCTGCCCGCACCGCTGGCCGGCATCGTCGTGCTCGTCCGCGGCGGACCGGTGCCCGGCGGTCTTTCCCTGGCCGCCGTGCTGCAGCCGCGGACTCTTCTCCGCGTGCCTGAGCTGGAGGGCATGCAGTCCACCCGGAGGCGGAATGGCAGCGTCGTCGAGGGTAGCTTCGCGGTTACCCCGGGTCTGCTCAACCAGCTAGTCGTGGCGTCTGGCGCCTGGCCGCTGGTGGTGCCGCTCCTCAACCCGAGCACCCCGGCGTACCCGGTGCCCGACGCGGCTGCGATCGGGAAGGGCCTGGACCTCTTCGGCAGCGTTCTGGCGAATGTGGTGGAGGGAATCTACAAGGCGGCAGGCAAGGACGTCCCCGGCGGCGTGCTGGTCCTGGCGCCGACCGGGCTCGGCGTCGAGACGGCCCTCGCCGGGCTTCGGCGGATCCGCAAGGGCGCCGCCGACATCGCCTCCCGAGTCCCTGGGCAGCAGCCGCCGGGCCGCGTTTACACCCCGCCCGCCGAGGGCGAGGAGGAGGAGGCGGCCGGCTTCGCCGATGTCGGCGGCCAGGCGGAGGCGGTGAGCCAGCTGGAGGCGATCTGCCAGGCAATCAAGGAGCCCGAGAGTTACAAGCGCTGGGGTGTCCGGCCACCGCGCGGGGTCCTTCTCTTCGGCCCACCAGGCACTGGCAAGACGCTGCTGGCGCGGGCTCTCGCCAAGGAGTCGGGCGCCCGATTCATCCACGTGCGGGCTACCGACGTCGTCTCTAAGTGGTACGGCGAGGCCGAGCGGAAGCTGCAAGAGGCGTTCGACTGGGCGCGCCGGGAGCGACCCGCGGTCCTCTTCTTCGACGAGATCGATGCCCTCGGCCGCTCCCGCGACTTCGCCCACGAGGCCACTCACCGGGTGGTCACCACCTTCCTCGAGAACATGGACGGGCTGGAAGGCATGGAGGGAGTTGTGGTGGTCGCTGCCACCAACCGCCCGGAGGCGGTCGATGAGGCACTGACGCGACCCGGGCGCTTCGACCGGCTGGTCGAGGTCGGGCTACCCAATCCGCCCGGCCGCCAGGCGATCTTCCAGGTTCACCTCGCCAAGGCAGAGAAGCGTGCGGGAAGGCCGGTTTTCGAGTCCCTCGACGAGGGCGGCTGGGAGCGGCTGCTGCTGGCGACCGAGGGGTTGAGCGGGGCCGACATCGCGGAGGCGGTGCGGCGGGCGCTGGAAGTGAAGGTGCGGGCGAACGCGATCAGCGGCCTGATCAGCCAGGACGAGCTGCTGGCCCAGGCGATGTCGGTCGCGCGCCCCTGGTGAGCGAGGACGCGATCAGCCGACGATAGGCGTCCGAAGCGTGGGTGGGCTGCCGCCTGAGCTCGGGATCACCGTCGAGGTCGATGTGAAAGAGCCCAAAATCGGTATGGGGCGAGAAGGGCAGGCCCCACTCGCGGTTCGAAGTCAAGCTCCAGCAGATGTAGGCGGCGACATCGCAGCCGCCGGCGACCGCCTCTTCGACCTCGCGGACGTGCTGTTCGAGGTACTCGGCACGGTTGAGCCCATCGGCCAGCGTCACCGACCCGTTCTCGACTACGACCAGCGGCTTGCCGGGAAATAGCTTGCCGTAGCGCCGCAGCATGTCCCCGAGGGCCGGGGCCCACACGGGAGCCCGCTCGAAACGGCCCATGCCGGCGTCGAGCAACCGCTGCAGCCCGAGAATCTCGAAGGTTTTGATGCCCCAGTAGTAGTCGAACCCGACGAAGTCCATCTGATGGGCGCAGTCGGCAGGACAGAGGAAGTGGGCCAGCTTGCCCGCCAGGCCCAGGTTCCACCAGTCGGCGGCGAGAACAGTTGGCAGGAAGGTGACGATGCGGGGAAGGGGACCGAGCATGCGCTCGAGAGCTCGTTTCGTCCGCGTTCGACGCGCCATCCGGTGGCCGTGACCGACCATTTCCTCGAAGCTGTTGATGCGGCTCGCGCGCCAGTCGACGAATCGCTGCAGCCAGGAGGGCAGTCCGAGCAGCAGAGGATTGGCGCCGACCATGGCGTCGGGGTGCACGTGCTTGATCGCCCTGCGCGCGTCGCGGTGGGCGCGGAAGAGGTTGCGCATGAGCCGGGCGCAACTCTCCATCTGGTCGTGACTTGTCGCATGAAGGGGCAGCCCGGGCGGCATGCGGTACGTGTGCTGCCACCATGGTTTCAGGTATCCGAAGACGAGTTCGCTGGGCTCGTTGAGAGTGATCCACCAATGCACCTGAGCGCCAACCGCGGCCACCACCTGGTCGGTGTAGAGGCGGAAGCGATGCGGAAAGTCTTCGTCTATGGGATCGACGTGGAGCGGCCACACGTAGTGGAGGAGGGTCACCATCGGCTCCATCCCCGCGTTCCGGATGGCTTCGACGACGGCTCGATAATGGGAGAGCGCCTCCTCGTTGAAGACCCCGGCCTCAGGCTCGACCCGGGCCCAGCTGATGCTGAACCTGAACATCGTGCAGCCGAGCCCCGCGGCAAGCTGGACGTCTTCCTCGTACCGGTTCCAGAAGTCGGTCGCGCGCCCGCGCGCGTCCTGTCCAGGGTTGCGCTCCCATGCGTCCCGGATGTCCGGATAGCGCGGGTCGAACGCCTCGCATTGGTGGTCGGCCGTCGCCACGCCGAAGTGCACGGCGTCATCATCCGGTAGGAAAGCCGCCCTGTGTCATCCCTGAAGCCTCCCGTTCGACCAACCCGAGCCGAATTGGAGGCCGCCCGCTCGCTGACGGTGCCCGACGTGATCCGGCCCGGACTCCGGGTCCTCTTCTGCGGTATCAATCCCGGGCTCTACACGACGGCAATCGGGCACCACTTCGGCCGGCCCGGGAACCGATTCTGGCCGGCGCTTCACCAATCAGGCTTCACGCCCCGCCAGCTGGCGCCCTGGGAAGAGGGCGAGCTGCTCGCGCTCGGTCTCGGCATCACCAACCTGGTCGCGCGCACCACCGCGCTGGCATCGGAGCTCTCGACCGCTGAGCTCAAGGAGGGAGGAGCTCTGCTGGTCGCCCGGCTGCTTGGTTACCGGCCAGATTGGCTGGCGATGCTCGGGCTGGGCTCCTATCGCGCCGCCTTCGGGCTGAGAGCGGCGGCAATGGGTCCGCAGCCGGAAATGCTCGGACCTGCCCGGGTCTGGCTTCTGCCAAATCCGAGCGGTATCAACGCCCACTACCAGCTCGACGACCTTGTCGCCGAGTTCGGCCGTCTCCGGGCAGCGATTTAGGAACAGGTGTCTCGAATTGACGATTCCTACTTATGCTGTGTCCGTGCCAGCCGCCGCCACCATCCTGAATGACACCGAGAGCCGCGCCTGGGTCGGGCTGCTGCACGCCTATTCGACCCTGGTCAAGCAGCTCGACGCCGAGCTGATCGCAGCCCATGGGCTCTCGCTCTCGGCCTTCGAGGTTCTCTGGCGGGTCGCCGCCACGGACCACGGGCGGCTGCGGATGACAGAGCTCGCGGAGCTGGTACTGCTGAGCCCCAGCGGCCTATCCCGGCTGGTCGACCGCCTCGAGTCCGAGAAGATGATCGAGCGGGTCGCCTGTGCGGAAGATGGCCGCGCCATCAACGCAACCATCACCGAGTTCGGACGTTCGCGGCTTGCGGAAGCCCAGGGAACGCATTTCGAAGGCATCCGGCGGCAGTTCCTGAGCAACTTCAGCGAGGCCGAGGTGGCCCAGCTGGCGGACTTCTGGTTGAGGCTGGCGCCGCACTGCGACTGACCGGCGCACAGTCGCCGTCCTGGTCGTGCTATCGTTCGGCCGGTCTCGGATTCCCGTTCGATGACCCTGAACGGACGCTCATTTGAGCGCGCTGTGAAGCAGATAAGTCGGCCAGATGCAGCTCGCCCGGCCAGAGCCTCTGCCGGAAAGGAAACGTGAAATACAGGCGCGGGTTCGCAGTCGGTATCGCGTTCGTCGCCACGCTCACCTGCGGTGGGGCGACAGCCTCTGCGGCGCCCGTGAAGCTGGCGCCCGGCCTCGGTACCACCGGCAGCCAGCGCGTCGTCTACACGGCACCCGCTCCGGGCGCCGGTAAGGCGGCGATTCCCAACACCAGCGAATTCCACAGCAAGGTCTCGCTCCGGCTGGCGGCCGCCGCTAACCGCACCGTCATTCCGGCGTCGGCGAGCCCCGACAGCGACTCCCCGCTCACCTTGAACCGAAGGGCGATTTCCACGGAGCCTCAGCACCTCGCGGTCGAGGCCGGGATCCAGCAAGCAAGGCTGTCCTGGGAGGCGCCATCCTGGAAAGGCGCCGGGATCGATTTCTATCTGCTGACCTACCAGCCTGGCGATGTCAGCCTTGTCTTCGACTCGATGACGTCCACGACCACGATCAAGGACCTCAAGGGCGACACCGAGTATCTCTTCACGCTCTGGGCGTCAAACCCCTTCGGTGATTCGCTTCCGACCAGCAAGCGTTCTACCATCCAGTCACCGCCGCCACCCCCGCCTCCCGCGCCGATCGAGGTGGCTGCACCGGCACCAGTTCACAATTACGTCTCCAACTCCCACATCATCTCCGGCGTCCCGTACATCCGCCAGTCGCACAACCTGAGCTGTGAGGAGGCCACGACCTCGATGGCCCTCCATCACCAGGGCCTGAACGTCAGCCAGGACCAGATCCTCGCCGCCCTGGGTGTCGACAACACCCCGGTCGTGATGAGCGGCGGCTTGGTCGTCAGCTGGGGCAACCCGGACCGCGCCTTCGTCGGCAACGTCAACGGCCTCGAGAGCAACCACACCGGCTACCAGGCCAACCCGAAGGCGCTCATGCGCGTGATCAACTCCTTCGGCGGCCGCGTCATCGAGTGGGGCGAGCCCGGCGTCGCCGGCTACATCAGCCCCCAGGAGATCTACGCCCAGGTCCAGGCGGATCACCCGGTGGTCGCCTACGGGACCTGGGACTGGCGATACCACACGCGTCACGACTACCGGTCGGAGGACGGCAACATGGTCGCCTGGATCGGGCCGTACGACGCTCACGTCTACACGGTGGTGGGCGTCAACTCCGGCTCAGTCCTGGTCAACGATCCGCTGCGCGGCCAGTACTGGGTCTCCAAGGGCTCTTTCGAAGCGGCCTACTCCGACTTCAACATGGCCATCGTATTTGCCTGATCCGCCAACTTTTCCGGTGGTTGGCGTCGCGGCGATGGGCAGCCGATATAGTTCACGTCCCCATTCACGATTAACAGGTAGGTTCACTTCCTGGTGCAGATCGGCCGCCCCGTAAAGGTCCTGATCCTCGCGGTGGTGGTTGTCGGATCCGCCGCCGGCGGACTCGCGCTGAGGCACGCACTCGTCGGGGCGGCCTCGACGCCCGACCTCTCCAAGCTGCCACCGGTGACCGAGGTGTCGCCAAGCCCCGCACCGTCGCCGACCGCCGCTCTCACGCCCACGCCCTCCCCATCGCCCACCCCGCTGCCCGCGGCACTCCGGCTCGGGGTGCCGTTCACGACCCAGGCACCGAACGGGGACTGGACGAGGCACCAGGAGAGCTGCGAGGAGGCAACTCTCCTGATGGTAGACGCCTACTGGAAGGGCAACCGCGCAAGCACGCTGGATACCAACGCGGCAGAGAAGGGCATCACCGACATGGTCGCGTGGCAGGTCAGGAACTGGGGGTCGGAGGACGATCTGACCAACAAGAGGTTGGGCGAGCTGGCGGCCCAGTATCTCGGCTACCAGTACGACGTCCAACCCATGAGCGAGGTCGCGATGAAGGCGTCGATCGCGAACGGAATCCCGGTCGTCCTTGGGGTGACCACCCATGGCCTGGGCAACCCGCGCTACCCGAATTTCCAGTCCCACCACCTGGTACCCGGTTAC
>JALZAP010000005.1:6526-21983 GCA_030948245.1 Candidatus Dormiibacterota bacterium
ACCAGGGCTTCATCCTCAATGACCCCGGACTCACGCCGGGTCACGGCTACCACGTCCTCTACGACCAGCTGATCTTCGCGATCGACAATCTTGACCAGCAGCACCCCAACCTCAACGAGGGACGAGTGATGCTCCTGATCCGGCCCAAGTGAGCGTCACGGCGGATGCGCTGGGCGCACGGACGCCCCGCAACGCCGTTCTGATCCTCGCCGCCCGGACGGTGTCGCGGGTGATCGCCCTTGTGATGGTCCTGGTGATGGCCAACCACCTCGGGGCGACCGGCTACGGTCGGTTCGGGACCCTGGTCGCCTACAGCGCGTTGATCGGTGTGGTAGCCGACCTCGGACTGAGCACCCTGTTCACCCGCGAGGCAGCCCGCCGGCCGGACCAGCTGGGCGATTACCTGTCGACGCTGATCGTCGGCCGGATTCCGCTGGTGCTGGCCGCGATCGGGCTGCTGTCGATCGCCCTCTGGCAAGCGGGCCTGTCCTCTCTGATCCTTCCCGGCGCCTTGCTGCTCGCGCTCAGCGGCTATTCGACCATGGTCAGGAACAGCTTCTACGCGACCGGACGCCTGGGCCTGGAGGTGGTCGCCATCCTCGTCGAGATCGGCGTTCTCTCGACCCTGATTTTCGCGGGAGCCCGGATCGGCGCCGGCGTGAGCTGGTTCGTCTGGTCCTACGTCGCCTCCTACGTTGCCTCCATCTCCTACACGGTTGTCATCCTCCAGGGCTTCGGGATCGGCCGCCTGCGGCTGCGTTTCGATCGAGCGCTCTTCAAGGACTGGCTTTTCGCGGCGCTGCCACTGGCGGCCGGCTTCCTCCTCACCAACCTCTATTTCCGGGCCGACATCCCGATCCTGCAGCACTTCCGGCCCTTCGCCGAGGTGGGCTGGTACCAGCTTGCGTACAAGCCGTTCGAGGCGACGCAGTTCGTTCCGCTGGCCGTGCAGGCGGTCGTGTATCCGCTGCTCAGCGTCTACTTCGCGAGCGCTCCCGACCGCCTCGACCAGGCCTATCAGAAGTTCTTCAAGGTCCTCCTGCTGGCCGGCTGGCCGCTGACGGTGACCGTTTTCACGCTGGTTCATCCGCTGGGCCGCGTGCTCCACCTCTACCCGCAGTCGGAGCCGGCGCTTCGCATCCTCGCCTTTGGAATCGTCTTCCTGTTCATCAACTCGGCCTTCACGGCGATGCTCTTCTCGACCAACCGCCAGGGCCGCTACGCCTGGGCGACGGCGACGGCGGCCGCCGTCAACATCGCGTTGAACCTGGCGCTCATCCCGCTCTTCGGCTACCTCGCAGCGAGCACGACCACGGTTGTGACCGAAGCGGTGCTGAGCATTGCAGGATGGTGGCTGGTCGGCCGGACGCGGCTCCCCTGGCTGCGGATCGGCTGGCGCGTCGTGGCGGCGGGCGCCATCCTCGGCCTGGTGCTGCTGCCGCTGGCGCGGTTCCCGGTCTACGTCGGACTCGCAGTTGCTCCCTTCGTCTATCTGGGGGCGCTGCTCCTCCTGCGTGCGTTCGATGACGACGAGAAGGCGGTCTTCCGGCTCGGAATGCGGCGGTTGGGACTGATCAAGGTGGCACCGCCCGAGGCTGCCTAGCGACGCCGGGGCCCGGCTAGGTCCCCTTCGGATGGATCACCAGCATCGCCAGGCCCTCGTTGAGCTTGGGGTGCTGCTGGTCGAGGTTGTTGACTGCGAAGATCAGCTGGTCGTATGCGACGGAGTAGCCGCGGCCGGGGGTCAGCCCGGGATCGTTGAGCACGTAGCTGGATCCGTCGAAGCCGACGATCGTTATGAAGTGGGAGACGCTGTAGCCGATCTGTAGGTAGTGGTTCGTGTAGCCGGGGTAGTGCTCGTTGCCGAGGCCGTGGGTGGTCACGCCGAGGATCACCGGCCGGCCCAACCGGAGCTGGTCGTGCATCGCCGGGTCGGTCAGGGGCAGCACCTCGTACTGGTAGCCGTAATAGGCTTCGGCGAGCTGGCCCAGCCGGACGTCGGTCAGGTCGTCCTCGGAGCCCCAGTTCTTCACCTGCCAGCTGACAAGCGCGTTGATTGTCCGGTCAGCGACATTCCGATCGAGGATCTGGGAGTGATCGCCGCCCCAATAGGCGGCAACCTGGGCGAGGTTGGCCTCCTCGCAGGATTCCTGGTGCCTGCCCCAGTCACCGAGGGGCGCCTGGGTGGTGAAGGGGACGCTGAGGCGAAGCGAGCCACCGGTCACCGAAGTCGAAGGAGACGGAGCGGGGGCGACGGTGATGTTGCCGCCGGTGAAGCCGGCGACGTCGGTTCCGGAGCTGTCGGCGAATACGGCGTGGTACCCGTAGTAGCCGAGGTTGGTGACGCCGAAGAGGACCCCGATCACAATGGCCCACTTGACCAGTTTCCCGAGCATCGCGCTCCAGTGAACGAAGGGATGGCGGCATGCCGCGATCTCGCCGTGGTCGCCCCGGCGTCAACTCGGGACCGGACGGCTACCTCGCGGCGGCTTCGCTACGATGGGTGGCGGCTCGGGGAGTAGCGCAGCCCGGTAGCGCACTTGACTGGGGGTCAAGTGGTCGCAGGTTCAAATCCTGTCTCCCCGACCACTGTCCTGTCTCAAGACATCGAGGACACCTGTCTCAGGACATAGTTTGACAGGCCAGCGCCCGTGGGTCGGAGCGGTCAAGACTTCATTGACATATGTGCTGCGCGAATTTATCGTGGTAAAGTAGATCTTGACATGGCTCGCCCAGTGCCGCTTGTGCTCGCCGGCCAGCTGCGCCGCGTAACCGAGGCGGGCAGCGCGCTCGCGGCGCTGGCGGAGTGCCGGGCGCTGCAAGGGCCCATCTCCGCCTGGCAGGCGGGACTGGTCCGCGAGGCGCTCGGCGAAGGCTCGACCTGGGAGGAGGTCGGGGAAGGGCTCGGTACCTCCCGGCAGGCCGCCTGGGCGCGTTTCCACGGTCTCATCGATCCGGAAGGAGGAGCTACCGACATGGAGGAGCGATCAGATCTCAGGGAGCAGCTGCGGGGTCTTTTGGAGGAGGCGCAAAACCGGCGCCGCGAGGCGGATGGCCGCTGGCGGGAGGAGCAGGCGCGCCTGCGCAGCCAGGTCGAGGAAACCCAGCGGCAGCTGCGGGATGCTCGCCGGCGCTACTCGGCCGAGAAGCGCGCCGCCCGCGAGGAGCTGCGTCGCAGCGCCGATGCGCTCCGGTCGGCGCTGTCAGGCTCCGCTCACTAGCATCGCTGGCCACCGGCGCCGGCGTGCCAGAAGGCCTGCGACACCGCGGCGGTAGCGTTGTCGAGCGGGTGCGCCGGATGCGCGAACGTCAGCCCCGGTGGTCACCCCGGATGTGTGTGACTGCTTCGACGACAATGCCGAAGAGCACCACCAACCCGATCAGGAAGGCAACCAGTGGCTTCCCGGCCGTCCATGCCTGAGGCACGGCGACGAGCAGGGCGAAGCCGTAAACCACGCCGCGGATGGAGGCGCCGAGTTGGACGGCGCCGGTATGTAGCCAGGATGGTCGAACGGTCGTCGCTGTTCGCATTGGCTGGTTTCCCTCAGCTGATACGAAGTGGCCCTCACGTCAACGAACGCACATGCCGGATCAATTGGTCGTCAGGAATCGGAAGGGTCGGTGGAATCCGCCTCGTCGTCCACACCCACGAAGGCAGACCGCACCTTCAGGGCGGTGTTGACAAGGAGGCCGAGGCTGACCACGCACAGTCCACCAAGGAAGAGTTCCACATCAGGGTGAACGCCCACCGCGGGCCAGTTGGTCGTCCTGAGTCACGGGGGACGACTCTTGAAGCCCGGCTGGGCCGAACTGGTCCAAAAATCTGGGGCCGCGAGACGGCGTACTGAGCAGATTCGGTCGGTCGGCCGCCAGAACCGGGAACCGATCCAAAGGCGCTAACGCGCACGCAAAGGGCGGTTGCGAATCAGGGCTGCCGAATCGAGGACTTTTCAGCAGGCGATCCGGTGCTGTAGTGTCGCCCGGGCGGGGCGCTTTCGACCGGGAGGGGTGGCTCCTGGGCAACCCGCCGGCAAGGAGGGGGCACGTGGCTCAACAAGTGGACTCTGGTTCCCGGCTCCAGCGGGACGCGATCGGCCTCGGACCGGTCCTCTTCCAATCGATAACGCACATGGCCCCGGGGGCCGCGGTCGCCTTCTCGATAATCTTCGCCGTCCCGTATGCCGGTGGGGCGACGCCACTGGCGGTCGTGATCGCCCTTGCCGCCTGCTTGCTGGTGGCCGTGAGCATCGGCCAGCTCGCCCGCCACCTGCCTTCCGCCGGTGGGCTCTACACCTACAACGCGCGTGGTCTGGGCCCCCAGGTCGGGTTCTTCGTCGCCTGGGGCTTCATGCTCGCCGAGCCGCTCGTTGCTCCGCTCCTATATCTGATCTTCGGAAACGTCATCAGCGTCTTCCTGACGGCCCACTTTGGCACCCCCACCTGGCTCTGGGCACCCTTTGCCGCCCTGGCCGGTGTCGGGGTCTGGCTGCTGGTCTACCGGGGGATACGGATCTCGACCGAGGCCGGCGTGGCCTTCGGCGCTTTCGAGATCATCGTCTTCGCGGCCCTCGCCATCACCCTGGTCTTTGCCGCCGGGTCGAACAACACGCTCGCCGTCTTCAACCCCACGACCGGCAACTCCCATGGCTGGGGTTCTGTCTTCGCCGGCACCGTCTACACAGTGCTTGCCTTCATCGGCTTCGAGGCGTCCGCTCCGCTCGGCGAAGAGGCTCGCGACCCGCGCCGGACCATCCCCCGGGCGGTGATCCTGTCCTGCGTGCTGATCGGCATCTTCTACCTGCTCTGCTATTACGCGGCGACGGTCTACTTCGGCCCCACCGTGGCGGCGGACGCCAAGAACGGCTTCCTCGGTTTCAACGGCGGGGACCCCTGGGATGGCCTGGCGGCCAAGGTCTGGGGGCCGGCTGCCTTCCTCGTGCTGCTGGCGATCATCAACAGCGCGTTTGCCAACTCGAACGCCGGCGCCAACGCGGCCACCCGGGTCGCCTACGCGCTGGCCCGGGTTGGGATCCTACCCAGGGCGCTCGCCGCCATCCATCCCCGCTTCAAGACGCCCTACAACGCGGTCCACGTGCAGGGCGTGCTCGGCATCGTGCTCGCGCTCGGCCTCGGCTTCGCGCTGGGCGGCCCGCTCAACGCCTTCGCCCTGCTCGGCACGATCGCGACCATCATCATCGTGGTCATCTACATCCTCACCAACCTGAGCAACCTCGTCTTCCACATGCGCGAGCACCGCGACGAGTTGAATCCCTTCCTGAACGTGGTGATCCCGATCCTCGGGATCCTGATCTTCTTTCCTGTCCTCCTTGCCGCCCTCGGCCTCGACTTCGGCGGTCTCGGCATCGCGGCCCTCGCCTATCCTGCCAACCTCGCCGTCTGGGCCGTGCTCGGGTGGCTGCTGCTGGGCGTCGTGCTCTTCGCCTACTTGTCGGTGCGGTCGCCGGAAAGGATCAAGGGAACCGCCACGACGTTCATCGAAGGCTGAGCTGGGCTAAAGCGCCGGCGTCATTCGCCGCTCCGCAGGTCGCGGAGCGGCTCCCGGCGATGGCGGATCGCGTCGAAGGTCGCAGTGCAGCCCTCGCCCTCAGGCGACTGGGCCATGAAGCCAACCTCGATCTGAGCGGACGGGGCCAGGGCGAAGTGGCGGACCAGGTTCCAGGTCTCACCATCGGCCGAGGAGTGGAAGGCGAACGCCCCGCCCCGTCGTGTAACCCGGAGCCAGGTCGAATTTCCGTCGGTTGGGTGGGAGTTGCAGTCATCTGAGAGTCCCCGCGTGACGACCGATACGACGGTCGGCACGTCAAGTGGGGCGCACTCCAAGCAGAGCTTCGCCCACGCCCCGCCATCGAACCAGAGGAGCAAAACGCCCGCATCGAACCGCGATCCGAAGTCGACCGTCACCCGGGCGCTCAGGCGGAAGTCCCCGGCGGCCGGCGCAAGCAGGCGTGGAGCGTTCGCGACCGTGGGTGCTCCGCCCGGGTCGACGAAGAGGTCGGTGCAGGCGCCGGCCCTGACAGTGAGGACCCCGCCCGCCAGGTCCCAGTGCTCCGGGGGCAGCCGCCAGCGGAACTTCAGGGGGACATCGGGCAACTGGACTGGCTGATCCGACTGCAATTGACTTCGCACTAATCTAGGCGCCGCCTTTCGGCGTGCCTGATCGGAATTGACACAGGCAGTGGCGCGAACTACTTTTGACTCCGGACGCCGCGCTCCTGGGGGCTGGCGCGGATCAGCCAAGCGAAATCGTTTTCCATGGAGCCCTAGCGATCTGGAGGTCCATATGCAGACCGTAGAACCAGCGGTCGTCACGACCCGGCATCCGCTCGACCCGCTGACGTCCGACGAAGTCCAGGCGGCGTCCTCGATCCTCAAGAAGGAGCGGAGCCTCAACTCCGGCCACCGCTTCGTCTATGTGATGTTGAACGAGCCGGCAAAGAAGGACGTGCTCGCCTGGAAGCCCGGCAATGGGACGCAGGTCGACCGCCAGGCGTTCGTCGTCCTCCGCGACCGCCCGAACCGCAAGAACATCGAGGCGGTGGTCTCCCTCGACAAGGAGAAGGTGGTTAGCTGGAAGGAGATCGACGGCGTCCAGGCCTCGATCATGCTCGAAGAGTTCCTGACGGTGGACGAGGCCGTCCGCAAGGATGCCCGCTGGCAGGAGGCGCTCCGCAAGCGCGGGATCACCGACTTCGAGATGGCGATCACCGACGCTTGGTCGGCCGGCTACTACTCCGAGGAGGACGCCGCCGGGAAGGGCCGCTTCTGCCGGCCGCTCACCTGGGTCCGGCCCGGGCCTGGCGAACACGTCTACGCGAGGCCGATCGAAGGGCTGATCGTCAAGTTCGACCTCGACAAGATGGAGGTCGTCGACGTTGAGGACCACGGTGTCGTACCGGTGCCCACCCGAAAGGCCAACTACGGCGCCGACCAGATCTCGGATCCCAACAACGTCCCCTACTTTCCAGATGGTCCCCGGAAAGACCTGAAGCCGCTCGATATAGCGCAGCCGGAGGGCACCAGCTTCCAGGTGACCGGGAACAAGGTCAGCTGGCAAAAATGGAACTTCCGGATCGGCTTCAACCCGCGCGAGTCGATGGTCCTCTACACGGTCAACTACAACGACCGGGGCGAGGAGCGGCCGATCCTCTATCGGGCCTCCCTGGCGGAGATGTTCATCCCCTATGGCGATCCCGCGCCCGGCCACTACCGCAAGAACGTGTTCGACATGGGCGAGTACGGCGTCGGGATGATGACCAACAGCCTCGAACTGGGCTGCGACTGCCTCGGCGAGATCCGCTACTTCGACGGCATCGTCAACGACAACGACGGCGGCGCTCTGCCGATCAAGAACGCCATCTGCCTCCACGAAGAGGACTTCGGGATGCTCTGGAAGCACCAGGACTTCCGAACCGGTGACACCGAGGTCCGCCGCTCACGCCGGTTGGTACTCTCGACCGTCGCCACCATCGGCAACTACGAGTACGGCTACTTCTGGTATTTCTACCAGGACGGCGGCATCGGCTACGAGATCAAGATGACCGGCGTCATGTCCAACGGCGCGATCGCCGAGGGTGACACTCCCAAACACGGCGCGCTGGTCGCGCCGGGTGTCTATGGCCCGCATCACCAGCACTTCTTCAGCATCCGCCTCGACATGATGGTGGACGGTCTCAAGAACACCGTTTACGAGTGCGACAGCGAGGGCCTGCCGCCGGGGCCGGACAACCCGCACGGCAATGCCTGGATCGTGAAGCAGACACCCTTCAAGCGCGAATCCGAGGCGCAGAGCATCATCAACCCGCTGGCGGCCCGCTATTGGAAGATCGCCAACACCGGCAAGCTGAACGGCGTCGGCGAGCCTGTGGCCTACAAGCTGATGCCGGGCGACAACGTCCTTCCCTTCTACCAGCCCGACGCCTACGCGATCCAGCGCGCGCAGTTCACGACCAAGCACATGTGGGTCACCCAGTACGACCCCGCCGAGATGTTCGCCGCGGGCGACTACCCCAACCAGCACGCGGGAGGGGCCGGACTGCCGGAGTTCATCAAGAGCGACAGCAACCTGGAGAACGAGGACGTCGTCCTCTGGTACACGATGGGCGCGCATCACGCCGTGCGCCCCGAGGAGTGGCCGGTGATGCCGGTCAAGTACATCGGGTTCCACCTCCTGCCCCACGGCTTCTTCGACGGGAACCCGGCGCTGGATGTGCCTTCGTCGCACACCGCGCACCACTCGGATCACAACGGCCACTAGCAGCGGGGGGATTTGAAGGAAATGACCGACGTTGGACGGCCCGAAGGTTCTGTCAGTCAACCGGTGGCGGCAGCCGGCGGTGGCCCTGGCCTCCGCCGAAACAGCCTGTCAATGCCCGAGGTGTTGACGCAGTCGGTGGCCAACGCGGCGCCCAGCGCCGCGGTCTCGGTCCTCCCGGCGATCGCCTTCATCTACGCCGGCAACGGCGCTTGGCTGGCCTTCGTGATCGCCATCGTCTCGCTCGTCCTGATCGGCTATTCGGTGAGCATCTTCGCCCGCCGGTTCGCCTCAGCGGGCTCCTTCTACGTCTACAACAGCAAGGCGCTGGGCTCCGCCGGTGGCTTCGCTTCGGGTTGGGCACTTGTCCTCGGCTACGTCGCCACCGCGATGGCGACCACCTGTGGCGTCGCGATCTACCTTGGCGCCTTCCTGACCCAGCTCGGCCTGCCCGGTGGGAGCACGATCGCGGTTCTCGTGATGATCGCGGTCGACGTCATCATCGCGTGCTGGTTCGCCTACCGCGACATGGGGCTCTCCGCGCGGGTTTCGCTCGTGCTCGAAGCGGTGTCGATGGCGGTAATCCTTGTTCTCTTTGCGATCGTATTCGCGCGGAAGGGCATCTCGACCGATGCGCTGACCTTGAAGGGCATGCCGGGGGCGGGCATCGGGCCCGGCATCGTCATCGCGATCTTCGCCTTCGTCGGATTCGAGAGTGCCGCCTCACTCGGACTGGAGGCGAAGAATCCGTATCGGACGGTACCGAGGTCGGTGATCATCAGCGCCGTCCTGGTCGGCGTGTTCTACATAGTCGGCACCTTGGCTCAGATAACCGGGTTCCAGGGCGCCCAGGTCGGGATGGACAAGGCGCCGGCGCCGCTCTTCGATCTCGCCGGGCTGATGGGCGTGTCCTGGTTCGGCTACGTGATGAACCTGGGCATCACCGCCAGCAACTTCGCCTGCACGCTGGCCTGCATCAACGCCGGCGCGCGGATGCTCTACCAGATGGGCCAGGACGGCATGGTCCACTCCTCTGTGGGGCAATCCCATTCGACCAATCAGACGCCCCACATCGGGATCTACCTGGTCGCACCGCTGATGCTGCTCGGTCCCTATGTGATCGTCCTGCTCGGCCACACACCGCTCGACGTGATCAACTGGATGGGCACCCTCGCGACCTTCGGCTTCATGCTCGCCTACCTTCTGGTCGCGGTTGCCGCGCCGATATACCTCCGCCGGAGGGGCGAGCCCTTCACGACGCCATTGATCGTTGGGATCGTGGGCGCCGCGATAATGCTCTACGTCTACTACGCCAGCGTTCTTCCCGACAACCAGGTGGCGCCCTGGCCCGGCGAGCTCTGGCCGGCCATCTTCGTGGCCTGGATGATCGTCGGCTTCGCCTGGTACTTCATCGTCCGGTCGCGGACTCCACACGTGATGGCGCAGATCGGCGCCGCGCATGACACGAACGAGGAGTACGCCGCGGCGCGGCCCTAACCCGATTCAGTCCATGAGAGAGGCGGCGGGCGGGATCCGCCGCCTCTTTCTAAGTCGCAAGGTCGCTCAGGGTCGTTGCCAGCAGTTCGGGAAAGGTGGTCATCCCCGACTCCAATCCGAAGTGGTGGCGGCCCTCCAGGACCTGCGTCCGTGCGCCCAACCGCTCCTCGAAGAGCACCTTCTCGTCGAGCGGCACCCACGGGTCGTCGGGTGAGAAATACGCGGTGAGCCGCGGCAGCGTCTCCTTGACCCGCGCAAAATCGATCGGGGTATCGATCCAGGGTCTGGCGATCGTCATCTCGTCTTCCGACAGGTTGGTCAGGTCGAACCATGGACTCACGAACGCCGCACCCCGGACGCGGGTGCCGTGTGCGGTTTGCTCGAGGTGGCGCAGGATCGTCTGGCAGCCGATACTGTGGCCGACGTAATAGGTGTCCTCGTCGACCTTGCCGACCTCACCGTTCAAGTGCGCGACCCACAGTCCGATAACTGGAGTTTCAGAGCTGGGCATCGCGGGGGCCGCGACCGAGAATCCCCGCTTCTCCAGCTGCTCCTGCAACCAGGGAATCCAGTGGTCGCCGGGCTTGTCTCCCCAGCCGTGAACGATGTACACCCGTTTCATTCCGACAGCTCGGGAATATAGCGATACGCGCTAGACGAGCCGGCTGAAGACCTCTGTCTCGGCGACCAGGCGACCTCGGGTCCAGACCTTCGAGCGCGGGGACTGCAGGCGCAGCGCCTCCTCCCAGGATGGAGCTTCGACAAGAACCAGGTCCGCACGAGCTCCGGGCCGGACGCCGTAGTCGTCGAGATTCCACGCCACAGCCGCGCTCTCGGTGATCGCTGCGAGGGCGAAGGCGAGCTCTTCGTGGGTGGCCAGGTGGGCTGCGTGCGCCGAGATCAACGCGACCTCGAGCATGTCGCCCCGCCCGAACGGATAGAAGCCGTCCTTGACGCAGTCCTGGCCGAAGCAGATGTTCACGCCCGCCGCTCGGAACTCCGCAACCCGCGTCAGGCCGCGGCGGATCAGGCCGCGGTCCCCGCGGCCCTGGATCACCAGGTTCGTCACCGGGTTGCTGACGATCGTCATCCCAGCCCGAGCACACTTTTCGATGACGCGTGCGGAATAGTCCTCGTCCGCCGCCGCCAGCGAGCAGACATGCCCGGCCGTCACGCGGCCCTGCCAGCCACGTCGAAGAGCCTCGTCGGCGACCATCTCCAGCGTCCGCACTCCACCGTCGTCGGTTTCGTCGACGTGCATGTCGAGCGGCCGGTCGAAGCGCTCGGCGAGCTCGAAGCAGATCCGCACATGCTCTCGCTGCGCCGCCTCGTCGAGCTCCCAATGGGGCATCCCGCCGACCACCCGGGCGCCGGCCTCGAGGGCGGCCCGCATGAGCTCAGCCGACCCGGGGTCGCGGAGGATGCCCTCCTGCGGAAAGGCGACGACTTCCACGTCCGCGATCGAGGCGCAATCGCGCGCCGCTGCCAGCACGCCCTCGAGTGGTACGAGGCCGCCGATGCTGTCCACGTCGACATGCGAGCGAAGCCGGGTGGTGCCCTGGATGACGGACGCCTCGATAACCGACCGAGCTCGTTCCTGAACATCGTCGACCGTGTAGGAGCGCTTCCGCTCCTGGACCGCTCCGATCGCGCCGGCCAGCGTCCCTTCGTGCTCGTTCAGCTCGTCCCGGATCAGCGCCTTGTCGAGGTGGACGTGGGTATCGATGAAGGCGGGGAGAAGCAGGCGACCCTGGCAATCGAAGGCATCAGGACTCGTTGGCACCTCGCCCACCGCCCCTATCCGCTCGCCCTCGAGGGTTATGTTGACGAGGCTTCCCGAGGAGAGCCGCGCGTTCCGCAGATCGGCCATCGGTGGCTACGATAACGGCGACCGCCGGCTGTCGATTCGATGGGGGAAAAGCAATGGCAGTTGCCTCTTCGCGCGAGCGCGATCTCGTCTTTCCCGAGGAGCGCCTCCCCTGGCCGCAGACGATCGTCATGGGCCTGCAGCACGTCATGGCGATGTTCGGAGCCACCGTGCTGGTGCCGATCATCCTCGGCTTCAACCCCAACACGGTCATCTTCTTCAGCGGCGTCGGGACCCTCATCTTCATCGCCGTCACCAATCGCAAGGTGCCCAGCTACCTGGGCTCCTCCTTCGCCTTCCTCGGCTCGGTGCTGGCGATCCAGGGCGGACCGGCCGGCCACCACGACCTCGCCTTCGGGGGAATCGTGGTGGCCGGGGTCATCTATTTCCTGATCGGAGTCGTCGTCCACTTCGCCGGCATCAATGTGATCCGCTTCCTGATGCCTCCGGTCGTGACAGGAACCGTCGTCGCCGTGATCGGCATCTCGCTGGCGGGCGCCGCCTGGAACAACTACAAGACCGAGCTCGTCACCGCGACCATCACCGTCCTGGCGGCGGCGCTCGCGAGCGTCTACCTGCGCGGCTTCCCCCGGCTGCTGCCCGTGCTCATCGGCGTGATCGTCGGCTACCTCGTGGCGGGCATCGACCAGGCGGCGGGCGGCGCCTGTGCCACTGCCAGCTCCGGCTGCCACGTCAACACCGCCGGCATCGGCGGCGCCAACTGGATCGGCGCCCCGGTCTTCAGCTTCCCGACCTTCAGCGCCAGGTCCTTCAGCCTTTTCTGGTTCATCCCCATCGTCCTCGTAGCCGAGAACGCCGGCCACGTCTTCGCGATCAGCGGGATCATGAGGCGCGACCTCTCCGGCATGCTCGGCCGCACCTTCATGGGTGACGGCCTGGCGACGATGGTGAGCGGCTTCTTCGGCGGCACCGGCGAAACCACTTACGCCGAGAACATCGGCGTCATGGGCATCACCCGGGTCTTCTCGATCTGGCTCTTCATCGTTGCCGCGGTCTGCGCCATCCTGCTCGGCTTCATCCCGAAGTTCGGCGCCCTGGTTCTGAGCATCCCGGTCAGCGTACTGGGCGGGATCGAGCTCTACCTGTTCGGGCTGATCGCCGTCATCGGCGGCAAGATCTGGGTTGACGCCCGGATCGACTTCTCCCGCCGGGCCAACCTCGCGGTGGTGGCAATCCCATTGACCCTGGCGGCCGGCAACGCCGACCTCAAGATCGGCGATTTCGAGATCAACAACCTCGGCCTCGGCGCCCTGGCTGCGATCGTTCTCTGGCAGCTGCTGCGACCGGGACACATCGCGGAGGGTGGCGACATGTGGCGTGATGTCTTCGCGACGACGCCCGTCGCGGCCGACGCTTACGGGGAGACTGAAAAGCAGTGAGCGTGCTGGGCGATCTCTTGGACGGCATCGTCGGCGGCAGTGTGGAGATCATCGACCTGACGGCGCCGCTGTCGGAGGCCACACCGGTGATCCGGTTGCCGCCACCTTTCGCCAACACTCGTCACTTCGCACTCGAGGAGATCAGCCGCTACGACGAGCGGGGGCCCGCCTGGTACTGGAACGACATCTCGATGGGGGAGCACGTCGGCACCCACTTCGACGCGCCCATCCATTGGGCGACGGGCCGGGAAGGAGACGACGTCTCCCAGGTGCCCGCGCGCCGGCTGATCGCGCCGGCGGTCGTCATCGACAAGAGCCGGGAGTGCTCGGAGGACCCCGACTTCCTGCTGACCGTCGAGCACGTCGAGGCCTGGCAAGCCGAGTATGGGCCGCTTCCGGAAGGCGGCTGGCTGCTCTACCGGACCGGCTGGGCGAGCCGGGCAAATGACGCCGTCGGCTTCCTCAACGCGAACGAGACCGGTCCGCACACGCCGGGACTGGCACCTGAGTGCGCGCGCTGGCTCGCCCAGTCGGCGCCGATAATCGGAATCGGTGTGGAGACCGTCGGCACAGATGCCGGCGCGGCACACAGCTTCGATCCTCCCTTTCCGTGCCACGCCTTCATGCTCGGCGCGGGCAAATACGGGCTCACACAACTGGCCAACCTCGAGCGCCTGCCTGCCGTCGGGGCGGTTCTGATCGCGAGCCCCCTGCCGATCGTTGGCGGTTCCGGCAGCCCGGCCCGCGTCCTCGCCCTGGCCACCCGCTGAGTTCAGCTCGCCTGTGAAGGTTTCCGAGGCGGTCGGACATCTCCTCGTCGAGCGTGGCGTCCGCCAGGTCTTTGGGCTGATCGGGAGCGGCAACTTCGACATCACCCTGGCGATGGTCGACGCGGGCGCATCGTTCGTCGCCTCGCGCCACGAGGGCGGCGCGATCACGATGACCGACGCCTTCGGTCGCGTCAGCGGGGGCGTCGCCGCTTGCTCCGTGCACCAGGGCCCCGGCCTTACCAACACGATGACGGGGCTTACTGAGGCGGCAAAGAGCCGGACCCCTCTCCTGCTCCTCGCGGCGGAAACGGCCGCCGCCGCAACCCGGTCCAACTTCCGGATCGACCAGGAATCGCTGGCCACCTCGGTTGGCGCCGTGGTGGAACGCCTGCGCGAGCCGGCAACTGCGCTGGCCGACGCCGCGCGGGCCTTGCGGCGAGCCAGGGACGACCGCCGTCCCGTGGTGCTGATGCTGCCGCTCGACGTCCAGGCGGCCGAGTGTCCGCCGGGACCACCCCCACCGGCTGACGTCGCGGCTCCGCCCAGGGAGCCGGAGGCCGATTCCGTCCGGCGGGTCGCCGACCTCCTGGCCCGAGCCCGCAAGCCGGTCATCGTCGGCGGCCGGGGAGCGCTGGGGCCGGGCGCGAGGGAGGCGATCGAGGAGGTTGCGGATGCAACCGGTGCACTCCTCGCCACCTCGGCGGTGGCTGGCGGCCTCTTCGCCGGCAACCCCTGGTCGCTCGGCATCACCGGCGGCTTCGCCAGCCCCCTGGCGGCGGAGCTGATCGCCGACGCCGACCTCCTGCTGTCCTTTGGAGCGACCCTCAATATGTGGTCGACCCGGCACGGGCACCTGGTCGGGCCCGACGCGGTGGTCGTCCAGGTTGATCTCGACCACGACGCCATTGGAGGCCATCTCCACGCCGACGCGGGGATCGTCGGCGACGCCGCGACGGTGGCCCGCGCCCTCAAGGTCGAGCTGACCCTACGAGGTCAGCGCGGCGCGGGCCGCCGATCGCCCGAGCTGGCCGAGCGGATCGCTCGTTCCGGCTGGTCGCAGCAGCCCTACGAGGAGTCGGCGGCGCACGACCGGATCGATCCCCGGACGCTGTCGATTGCGCTCGACGAACTGCTGCCTGCCGCCCGGACCCTGGTCGTCGATTCCGGGCACTTCATGGGCTGGGCGCCGATGTACCTGGCGATCGCCGCAGAGAGGGGCTTCATCTTCACCCAATCCTTCCAGTCGATCGGGCTCGGTCTCGCGACCGCGATCGGCACCGCGCTGGCAAGGCCTGACCGGTTGACCGTCGCTGCTCTTGGCGATGGGGGTCTGCTGATGTCTCTGCCCGAGCTGGAGACGGTGTCCCGGCTCGGACTCAACCTTCTGATTGTCGTCTACAACGACGCCGCGTACGGCGCCGAGGTCCACCATTTCGCGACCCTCGGCCGCCCGACCGACATCGTCCGCTTCCCGGACACCGACTTCGCCACCATCGCCCAAGCCTGCGGGCTGGAGGGCCTGACGGTTCGAAACCCCGAGGACCTGGCGCCGGTGACCGGATGGCTGGCCGGCGACCGGGCCAAAGCGCTCCTGGTCGACGCTAAGGTGGTACCAACCGTCGTCGCGGAATGGCTCGAGGAGGCCTTCAAG
>JALZAP010000084.1 GCA_030948245.1 Candidatus Dormiibacterota bacterium
CCCCTTCCTGGGTGACTCGGAGGCGGCAGCGTTGGCAGACGGCGTCCTCCGGATCGAGGGCCAGGTCCTCGACGGGGACGGGGAACCGGTGGCCGAGGCGCTCCTGGAGGCGTGGGACGGCGACCAGTTCGCACGCTGCCGGACCGATCCCGAGGGTACCTTCCACTTCCTGGTCCGCAGGCCCCCCGCCGGCACCTTCGCGGGTGGCCGAAGCGAAGCTCCCCACCTCGAGCTGACCGTCTTCGCCCGCGGCCTCCTCCGCCAGCTCGCGACCCGGATCTACTTCCCGGACGAGGCCGCCGCCAACGACGCCGACCCGGTCCTGGGCCTCGTCGAACCCGATCGCAGGGACACCTTGATCGCCCGCGCCGAGGGTGAGGTCCTGCGTTTCGACGTCCGACTCCAGGGCGCCCGTGAGACGGTGTTCTTTGCCCTCTGACCGCCTCTTCGGACCCAGCCTGACGACTCCCGCCATGGCGGAGGCGACCTCCGACCGGGCGTGGCTTGCGGCGCTGCTCGAGGTCGAGGCTTCCCTCGCCGAGGCGGAGAGCGCAGCCGGGCTGGTCCCTGCCGAGGCGGCGGCGGCGATCCGCGAGGCCTGCCGGCCCGACGACTTCGACCTCGAGAAGATCGGTCTCGACGCGATGGCCGCCGCGAACCCGGTGGTTCCGCTGGTCAAAGCGCTGACCCGTGCGGTGCCGGGCGCTGCGGCGCCCTACGTACACCTCGGCGCTACCAGTCAGGACATTCTCGACACCGCTCTGATGCTGATCGCCAAGCGTGCCCTTGGTCTTCTCCTTGCTGACCTCGATGGCCTGGCCGCCGATTGTGCCGGCCTCGCCGAGCGCCACCGGGACACCGTGATGGCCGGCCGGACCCTGCTTCAGCAGGCGGTGCCGATCACCTTCGGCCTGAAGGCGGCCGGTTGGCTGGTGGGTCTCACCGAGGCGACCGAGCGGCTGGCCGATCTTCGCCAGAGAAGGCTCGCCGTCCAGCTCGGGGGGGCGGCCGGCACACTGGCGGCATTCGGCGACGACGGTCTTGGTGTGGCCTCCGGCCTCGCCTATGCGCTCGGCCTCGCCGAGCCTCCGCTGCCCTGGCACTCGGACCGGACCCGGGTCGCCGAGCTCGGCGCGGCGCTGGCGATCGCGGCGGGCACGGCGGGCAAGGTCACACTCGATATCGTGCTCCTCTCCCAGACCGAGGTCGGCGAGGTGAGCGAGCGAACCCCAGGCACGTCTTCGGCGATGCCTCACAAGCGCAACCCGGTGGCGGCGATCGAGGCCGACGCCTGCGCCCGCGGCGCCGCCGCCCAGGCATCGGTCCTGATCGGCTCGCTCAGAGCCGAGCACGAACGCGCGGCCGGGGCCTGGCAGGCCGAATGGCACGCCCTCGGGGAGTCTTTCCGGCTTACGGCAGGGGCGATTGCGCGGACCCGATCAGCTGTCGAGGGACTCGTTGTGGACGCTGAGCGGATGCGTGCGAACCTGGACCTCGACGGCGGCCTCGTACTGTCAGAGGCGGCCGCCCGAATCCTTGCGGCAAGGCTTGGCCGGCCGGCGGCGGAGGAGATCGTCCGGACGGCCGCAGCCCGGGTCGACGGCGGTGGCGGTACGCTCGCGCAGGCGCTGGCGGCCGAACCGGCGGTGGCCGCCGCCCTCAGCGAGGAGGAGCTGGCTGCGGCCCTTGACCCAGTCCGGCAGGTCGGCCAGGCGACTGCGCTTATCGATCGGGCCCTGGCGATGCACAGAAAGGGGAGGCGAACCCAATGAGCGACGAGCAGACGGCCAAGGGGATGCGGATCCGGCGGAGGGTCCTCGGGGACGCTCACGTCGACCGCGCCGTGGCCTCCGCCAACCCGTTCACGGAAGACTTCCAGGACCTGCTCACCCGCTATGCCTGGGGTGAGGTTTGGACGCGGCCCGGCCTCGACCTGCGCACCCGGAGCTGCATCACGGTGGCGATGCTGGTTGCGCTCAACCGTCCGGATGAGCTTGCCCTGCACATCCGGGGTGCGATCAACAACGGAGTGACCCGTGACGAGCTGCGCGAGGTCCTCCTCCAGAGCGCCGTCTACTGCGGGGTCCCGGCCGCCACCTCCGCCTTCAAGGTGGCGTCCGAGATCCTGAGCTGAGAAGGTGGCGGAAAGGGACGCCGACCAGAACTTCCGCGACGCCGTGCACGGATCGCGCCTCGTCGACCCGCGGCCGACCTTCGAGAACCTGGCCGCCAGTACCGGGCTGACCTACGAGGAGGTCGTCCACCACGCCCTGGTCCGCTACGCGAGCTCGGGTGCGGAGGCGCTCCTGGCGATCGAGCCCGAGGCCCTGCTCAGCCTGATCGCCGCGCGCAAAGCAGAGGATTGGGAGAGGGTCGCCGCCCTGATCGACTGGCTGGAGGCGGGTCTGGAGCCGAAGAGCCGGCTTTGATGCGTTCTAGCTGGGCGGCGTAACCGAGCGCTTGCGGCGAGCTCGGGCCGCCCGCTTGCGGGCCGCGATCGACTTGATCTTGCGGCGTGCGCTGGGCGGAACGAAGTACTTCTTGCGGCGTGCCTCGCTCTTCGCCATGAGGCTGTCGTCGCGGAAGAGTCGCAGGGCGAACTCAAGTTCTTCGGGGCCGGCCAGGACCATCCGGGTGCCTGCCTGCCTGTGCTTATCGAGCAAGGATTCGGGTCAGCGCTCCCCGCGGACGCGGCCGTCCGCTGGCTTTGCCGGTGTCAGGATTCTCGCTCGCATGTCCAAGGGAGTATGACGATTGGAGCGACGGATTGCCGGGCGCAGCTTCGAACGACGGCTCCCGGACCGGCCACGAGGTGGGATCAGCGAGTGGTGGCGCCCGCTCCGGCGGCGGCAGCCGGGTGGTTCCCGGTGAGGTCGGCGAGTGGTGATCCTGACCACACCGCTCCGACCGCGAGGGTGCCCAGCACGAGGGCCGCGGCGACCGCGGCCACCAGGCGGCGGCGAACCTTCTTGCCGGGCAGCGCCTGGCTGTAGGGCATCACGATCGTGAGATAGGGCTCGCTCGGGCCGATGTTCAAGGCCCGGATCCGGGGGTCCATCCCGTTCGAGACGACATAGGGTGCGGGCGTCGAGCCGACCATCGCGGTGAGGATGGCGTCGATCAGGGCCTGGCAGGTCGGCCAGCGGTTCTCCGGCTTCTTGGCGAGGCCGCGGAGGATCGCCCTGTCAACACCTGCGGAAAGTCCCGGGCGGATCGTCGAGGGCGGGACGGGTTCGCGGGTGAGCAGCGCGGTGAGCACCTCGCTGACGGTGTCCCCGGGGAAGGGCACCTGGCCGGCGAGCAGCTCGTAGGCGAGCGCCGCCAGCGAGTACTGGTCGGCTCGGGGGCCGACTTCGCCACCCTCGGCCTGCTCGGGGGACATGTAGGCGGGGGTTCCGGCGAACATCCCGGTGGCGGTTGCGGAAGGCTGCTCAAGGAGGCGGGCGAGGCCGAAGTCGGCGATCACCGGCGCACCGGAGGAGTTCAGGAGGACGTTCGCCGGCTTCACGTCGCGGTGGATGATGCCGTGCTTGTGGGCGTGGTCCAGGCCCTTGGCGATCCCGTTCAGGATTGCCATCGCCTCCGCGCTGGTCAGCGGCTGGAGCGCCATCTGGTCGGCGAGCGACCCGGCGGGGATGAAGTCGAAGACCATGAAAGGGGTGCCCTCGTACTCACCGGTGTCGAGCACCTCGACGATGTTCGGGTGGTCGAGGCGGCGCAGCGCGCGGGCCTCGCGCACGAAGCGCGACTTCGCGAGGGGCTGGTGGAGGAGGGGCAGGAACTTCATGGCGACAGTCCGCTGCAGGTCGTCATGCCAGCCGCGATGCACGATCGCGGACGCCCCCTGCCCGATCCGATCCTGGACCAGGTAGGGTCCGATCACGGTTCCCTCTTGAATCATTGAGCCCTCACTTCCCCCGCTGACAGTTGTAGGTCTCAAGTCGGGCATAGCGGCGACGTAGCACCGTCAATTCGGCGGCATCCGGACGCTTCGAGCCGGGACAATCGGCGTCAGATGAACGTGCTCGTGACGGGCGGCACCGGAGCGGTCGGCAGACACGTGGTTCGCCGTCTCCGGGAGAGCGGGCACCAGGCGACCGTCATGAGCCGGCGGCCTCAGGTTCCCGAATCGAGGCGCGCCGACCTGGCCACCGGCGAAGGATTGGCCGAGGCTGTCGCCGGGATGGAGGCGATCGTCCACGCGGGATCGGCGGCCGCCGAGTTCACCAAGATCAAGGCCACCGATGTGGAGGGTACCCGCCGGCTGCTGGATGCCGCCCGGGCTGCCGGCGTCGGGCACCTCGTCTACATCTCGATCGTCGGCATGGAGGGGGTGGCCCATCCCTACTACCGGGCAAAACTCGCGGCCGAAGCGCACGTCAAGTCGGGAACGGTGCCCTGGACGATCCTCCGGGCGACCCAGTTCCACACCCTGATGGAGATCTTCCTGGGCACCTTCGCCCGCCTGCCGGGCCTGATGCCGGTGCCCTACCGCTGGCAGTTCCAGCCGGTTGACGCCTCCGAGGTTGGCGCCCGCCTGGCGCAGCTCGCGGTCGCGCCGCCGGCAGGTTTGCTGCCTGACTTCGGGGGTCCCGAGGTCCGGGAGTTCAAGAGCCTGGCCGAGTCATGGCGGCGCGCTCGGGGTCTGCGCAAGCCGATGTTCAACCTGCCGCTCCCATTCGAGGCGAGCCGCCAGTTCGCGGCCGGCAAGCTCCTCTGCCCGGACCACCGCGACGGCCGGATCACCTTCGAGGAGTACCTCGAGCGGAGGTATCCGCCTAAGGGATAGCGAGCTCGCACGAACGTTCTGAAGCGAACGGGTGAGGCACCTGGCCCTCTCAGGCAATCAGCCGGAAGGCAGCCAGATCCGGACGGTGGTTCCGCCGCCGGGGGGGCTTTCCGTCTCGATCGAGCCCAGGTGGGCCGCCAGCACGTCGCGGGCGATGGCCAGTCCGAGGCCGGAACCGGGCGAGGCTGGATCCTTGACAAAGCGCTCGAAGACGTGCGGGAGCATCTCGGCCGGAATGCCGCTGCCGGTGTCCTGAACGGTGATCGCAACCCCATTGCGGTCGGCTTCGGCGGCCACGCTGATCCGGCCGCCCCGAGGAGTGTGGCGAAGCGCGTTGGCGAGCAGGTTGCCGAGCACGCCCCGGATCCGAGCCGGGTCCAGCAGGACCGGTTCAATCCCATCGGAAACATGTGCCTCGAACGCCACCCCGGCCAGCTCGGCCGCCGGCTTCAGGTCGGAGATGCTCTGGTTGACGAGCACCTCGAGGTCGACCGGCTCTCGCTTGAGGATCAGTCCGCCGGCGTCGCTGAGGGAAAGGGTTCCGAGGTCCTCGACCAGGCGCTCGACGGTGCGCGTCGCGTCGAGGATCCTGCCCAGGTGTTCCGGGTCGGCCGCGTGGACACCGTCAGCGATCGCCTCTGCCTCACCCCGGATGATCGCCAGCGGCGTGCGCAGCTCGTGGGTCACCTCGGCCAGGAAGGAGCGGCGGCGCGATTCGGTCGCCTCCAGCCGGGAGCTCATCGAGTTGAAAGCCCGCGCCAGCTCGGACAGGCCGCCCCAACCGCCCTCGTTGAGTCGCGCCGAGAAATCACCGTTCTCCACCCGATGCGCCGCATCGGCCACCTGCCGGGCCTCGCGGGCCAGGCTCCGACTGGCGACCACGAGCAGCACCAACAGGAAGAGGAACAGGCCGGCCGCGAGGAGTTTTCCCCCGATCGTCACCGGCAGGACCAGGTAGCCGAACAGGTTCAGCACCGTGTTGACAACCGCCGCCAGGGCGAGGATCCCGAAGACGAGGAACAACCGGAAGCGCCAGCGCCAATGGTTCCCCTGGCCCCGCCCACGAGCCCAGGACGGGGGCCCGGTCGGCGGCCAGGGCTCGCCTCCCGGCCACCAGGGAGGGCGGTTGCGCGGCCGGCGGCGGTACCGGCCGGGCCCCATCACCGTTCGAGGTCCGCGAAGCGGTAGCCAACCCCGAAGACGGTCAGCAGATAGCGCGGAGAGCCGGGATCCGGCTCGATCTTCCGGCGCAGGTTCTTTACGTGGGCGTCGATCGCCCGCTCGTAGGACTCGAAAGCGACGCCGTGGACCGCGTCGAGCAGCTGCGAGCGGGTGAATACGCGACCCGGCTGGCGTGCCAAGGCGGCAAGGAGCTGGAACTCGGTGGGCGTCAAATCGACCCGCCGGCCGGAGATCCGCGCCTCCATCCGGGGCAGGTCCAGGGACACCTCGTCCCCGACCCGGATCACCTCGGCCTGGGCCACGACGGCCTCGGCTCGCCGAAGCACGGCACGCACCCGCGCCACCAGCTCTTTGGGGCTGAAGGGCTTCGTCAGGTAGTCGTCGGCGCCCAGCTCGAGCCCGACCAGCTTGTCGGTCTCCTCGCCGCGCGCGGTGAGCACGATCACCGGCAGGACGCCTTCCCGGCGCAGCGAGCGGAGGACGTCAAGCCCATCGAGACCGGCTAGTCCGAGGTCGAGGACGACGAGGTCAGGCGCGCCGGTGCGGACCGTACGGAGCGCCTCCGGCCCGTCGGCGGCCGCAAGCACCGAAAAACCGGCGTGCTCCAGGTAGTCGCGGACAATGCCGACGATCTGCGGCTCGTCGTCAACGACGAGCACCGTCTTCACGGCCCGAATCGTAAGACTGGGGCGGGCCGGAGCCAGTGCTCCGGCCCGCTCACCGATCGAGCTGTCAGACACGCGCCTGCTCGCCGCCGGCCGGCGCGTCAGGCGGTGTCACGGCGCCCGTCTCGCCGTGCGCGGTGCGGTGCCACTCCTGCAGCCGCTGCTCGATCTGGGGTGGCACGCCGCCATGCGGGAAGTCGCCTCGCATCCCATGGCCGCCCCAGCCGCCGCGGCCCCAGCGCCGGGGTCGGAAGGCCAGGAAGAGCAGCACGATCAGCAGGATCGGCACGAAGAAGCCGAAGCCGAAGAACGGGAAGAAGGGGTGGTAGTAGACGGCGCCGTCGGCCACGGCGGTGCCGGTGAGG
>JALZAP010000085.1 GCA_030948245.1 Candidatus Dormiibacterota bacterium
GAGGTGCTCCTCTCGACACCGCTGCGGGAGGCCGAGATCTACGCCGGCAAGGTCGCCTCGGTGCTCGGCATCTCGCTCGTGCTCTGCTTCGGCGCCCTCTTCGTGTACTGCGGCGTCACGTTTCCCGGCCTGGGCTACTTCCCGCTCGGGATCCTGGTCTCGCTCGGCGTCTCGACGATCTGCCAGGTCGCGGCGATGGTCGCCGGGGCTGTGATCGTGAGCGCGAACGCGCGGACGATGCGGGCTGCCAACGTGATGGCCTCCTTCATCATCCTGCCGATGTCGGTCGTCCTCCAGGTGGAGGCGGCCCTCATCCTGGTGGGTCGCGGCGAGCTGCTCTGGGGCTTCGCGGCGGCGATGGCGGTCGGCGCGGCGATCCTGCTTCGGATGGGACTCGGCGGCTTCTCGCGGGAGGCGCTCCTGGCCCGGGAGACAGGCAGCGGTGACCGCCTTCGACGGTTCGCCCGAGCGGTCTCAACCGCCTACCGCGAAGCGCCGGGCGGCCTCCGCCTGGTCCGCGCTCGCCTTGCCCCGATCCTCACTTCTCTGGCCGCATTCCCGGTCGGCGCCGGTCTCGGCTTCCTGGCGGCGAGTGTCCTCCCCCATCAGTTCGTGAGGCCGGTCCTCGGCACGCTGCTCGCGAGTGGGACCAACTCCGATCCAGCCGCCCTGGCGCTCGCGATCTTTCTCCACAACCTGCTGGCGATCGTTCTCGCCGGCCTCTTCGCCGCCGTCACCCTCGGGTTCACGGGCTACCTGCTGACCGGGCTCCCGGGAGCCCTCGTCGGCTACGCGGCCGCTCTCTCCTCCTGGGGCCTGGCACTCACCGCCATCCTGCCCAACGCGCTGATCGAGATCCCGGTCGCAGCAATCGCCGGCGGCCTCGCCATCCAGGTCGGGGCGGCGGTGATCCACCTCGAGCCGGACGGCGGCTGGACGCGCCGCGTGCTCGGCGCCGAGGCGGAGCTCGCCAAAGCGCTCCTCTGGCTGACGCCGCTGCTGGCCGTGGCGGCCGTCCTCGAGGCGTACCTCAGCCCGCGCCCCTGACTCCTACGGCAGATCCGACTTGAAGACCGCGGGCCGGACCATCCGGCTGGCGCCCACGAAGACGGCCGAGACGGCGGCGCCGAACGCCATCGCAACCGGAGCTCCGAAGAAGTGGGCGAGAGCGCCCGCCTGGAAGCTGCCGACCGGGCCGACGCCCATCAGCGCCTGCGCGTAAAGGGCCATCACGCGCCCGCGAAGGTGGTCCGGGGTGGCCGCCTGGATGCGGGTGTTGGTCGTCGCGATGAAGCTGATCTGGCAGAAGCCAGCCAGCATCAGGAGAAAGAGCGAGAGCGGGTAGCTGCGGCTGAAGCTGAAGAGGATCAGGAACAGGGACCAGGCCACGCCGATCAGGAACTGCACATTTCCGCTCGCCAGCCGGCGCTTGAGGATCGCCAGCGAGAGGGCGCCGACCAGCGCGCCGACGCCCTGGCTGGCGGTGAGGAAGCCAAAGCCGGTCGCTCCGGTGTGGAGCACCTCGTCGGCGAAGATCGGCAACAGGGTGAAGCGGTTCATCGCGAAGAGGGAGAAGACGGCGACGTTGAGGAGCAGCGTCCCGACCACCGGGTCACGCCGGGCGTAGTCCAGGCCCTCCCGGATCCGTGCCAGCATCGACCCCTGCTTGCTGGTCCGGACGAGTGCCGGAAGATTGGTCATCCCAAGCAGCGCGCCGACCGACGCGACGAAGCTGACGCCGTTGATGAGGAAGCAGAGGGGAACCCCGAAGAGGCCGATTATCAGCCCCGCGAGGGAGGGGCCGATGACAGCCGCGCCGTTGAAGATCGTCGAGTTGAGCGCGATCGCGTTGAGGAGGTCCTCGCGGCCCACCATCTCGATGACGAACGCCTGCCGGGAGGGAACGTCGATGACGTTGATCGAGCCGACGGCCAGCGCCGCGACCAGCACCATCCAGTACTGAGCCAGGTGCTGCGAGGTCAGGTAGAACATGACCGCTGCCGGCACGATGAAGGCGAGCTGGCTGCAGACCAGGATCCGGCGCTTCGGAAATCGGTCGGCGAGCAGGCCGCCGAACTGGCCGGCGACGAGCATCGGCGCGAACTGGGTGGCGATGACGAGGCCGACATGGAAGGCGTCGTGGGTCAGGGTGAGCGCGAGCCAGGGCATGGCGACGCTCTGCATCCAGGTCCCTGCCGTGGAGATGACCTGGCCCACGAAGTAGAGCCGGTAGTTGCGGTGCCGGAGCGCTCCCATCCCCACCCGAAGGCCGGGCGTTGGAGGCCGGGGAGCGGGGTCGCGCACTTCTTCCAGCAATCGTAGCCGGGTGCCCAAAGCCGATAATTTCCACTGGGGTGGCGAAGGTTCGCGAGACGGTCGAAATCGATGCTCCGATCGATAGGGTCTGGGCGGTGGTCCACGAGGACTTCGAGAACGCCGCCAAGTGGACAAGCGGCCTCCACCACATCGACGTCCTGACCGACGGGCCGTTCGGAAAGGGCACAGAGCTCCGCTACACGATCAACACCGGGGCAGGAATGCAGGAGCTGGAGGTCGAGCACACGACTGTGACTGCGGGCAAGACGGTTGCCGGGAGGTTCACCAAGGGCCCGATCAAGGGCACCTGGAGATACGCCTACGCCGAGAAGGACGGCGGCACTCGGCTTACCTACTCGATGGACTACGAGCCCAACGGGTTCGCCGCCAAGCTCTTCTTCGGGATCATCGAGAACCAGGTGCCGAAGGACCTGGTCCGAACCCTCGCAAATCTCAAGAATTACGTCGAGTCAGGTAAAGGCCCACGCGCCAAGTCGAAGCGATGAGGGCGCGGCGATCCTGCCTCGCGGTGCCCGGAAGCAACCCGCGCTTTCACGCCAAGGCCGACCAGTCGGCCGCGGATCAGGTCTTCCTCGACCTCGAAGACTCGGTCGCGCCGGCAGCGAAGGAGGGAGCGCGCGACCAGGTCGTCGCGGCGCTCCGGACCTTTGAGTACGCCGGTAAGGTGCGGACGGTCCGGGTGAACGCCTGCGACACCAGGTGGTGCTTCGACGACATCATCGCCGTCGTCGAAGGGGCGGGCGACCGGATCGACTGCCTGATGATCCCCAAGGTCGAGGGTGTCGACCACGTCAACTTCGTCGTCCACCTGCTGAACCAGCTGGAATGGAAGCACGGCCTCGAACGCCGGATCGGGCTCGAGCTGCAGATCGAGTCGGCGCGGGGGATGGAGAACATCAACGCGATCGCCGGTGCCACCGACCGCGCCGAGACCTTGATCTTCGGGCCGGGCGACTTCTCGGCCGACCTCCGCCTGCCCGAGCTGACGGTGGGCCGGCTGCAGCCCGACTACCCGGGCGACTTCTGGCATTACTTCCTCGCCCGAATTGTCGTCGCGGCGCGTGCCAACGGGCTCCAGCCGATCGACGGGCCCTATGCCCAGGTCCGCGACACCGACGGCTTGCGCACCTTCGCGAAGCGGGCGGCAATGCTCGGCTTCGACGGCAAGTGGGCGTTGAACCCGGTCCAGATCGAGGTCCTGAACGAAGTCTTCTCGCCTGGCCAGGAGGACTTCGACAAGGCGGTCGCGATCCTCGCCGCCTACCGCCGAGGAGCAGACCGGCGCCGTCATGCTGGGCGACGAGATGATCGACGAGGCGTCGCGGAAGATGGCCGCCGTTGTGGCGGAGCGAGGTGAGGCTTTTGGGATGAAACCGAAGCCTTGGAGCGCACCATCGCCGGCGAGGTAGAGGCCTACCAGGCGGCGTGGGCTGCGGCGCGCGGCGCGGCGGCGGCAGCGACCGCGGCCTGGGCCGAACAGACCGGCGACGAGCTCGCCCGGGCCATCGCCGTGGGTGCGGCGGCCGACTTCGGCGCGGAGGGCTTGGACCCCTCCTTCGACCGGGTTGCCGAGCTGCTGCTGGCCGGTCGCGCCGCGGACGACCTTGGTGCATCCGCGGAGCACCGGCTTCTCCGCGAGACGCTGCGTGACTTCACCGGCCAGCGGATAACCCCTTTCGCCCAGCAGATCCACCGCGGCGACCAGGATGTGCCCGAGGACATCATCAGCGGCGTCGCGGAGCTCGGCCTCTTCGGCCTCTCCATCCCGGAGACCTACGGCGGATCGCTTGGCGACAGGCCCGACCACATCGCGATGCTGATCGGGACCGAAGAGCTGTCGGCCGGCTCCCTGGCCGCCGGCGGGTCGCTCATGACGCGCCCGGAGATCTTGGTGCGCGCTCTCCTGAGCGGGGGCAGCGAGGCGCAGAAGCGGCGCTGGCTCCCCGGCATCGCATCGGGCGAGAGGCTGGTGGCGGTGGCGGTCACCGAGCCCGACTTCGGCTCCGACGTCGCCGCCCTCCAGTGCCGGGTCGTCCGGAAGCCCGACGCCGGCTGGTCCGTCAACGGCGCCAAGCTCTGGTGCACCTTCGCCGGCCGGGCCCACCTCGTGATGCTGCTCTGCCGAAGCGGTCCCGAGCCCGGTCATCGCGGCCTGAGCCTGTTCGTCCTCGAGAAGCCCACCTACCTCGGGCATGACTTCGAACATCGGCAGCCACATGGCGGAATGCTGCGCGGTCGGGCGATCCCGACCCTCGGCTACCGCGGGCTCCACACCTTCGAGCTGGTCTTCGAGGACTACCGGCTGCCCGACGAAGCCCTGCTCGGCGAGGAAGGCCGCGGCTTCTATCTACAGATGAAGGGTTTTGCCACGGGACGCCTGCAGACCGCCGCGCGGGCTGTCGGCGTTATGCAGGCCGCGGTCCGCGACACGCTTGCCTATACAGCCCAGCGCAAGGTCTTCGGGAAGCCGGTCGCCGAGCATGAGCTGGCCGGCCGCATGATCGGGAGGATGGCCGTCCGCCTGCATGCCTCGCGCCGGCTCTCCTACGCCGCCGCCGCGCTCCACGACGAGGGCGGTGGGCAGGTCGAGGCGTCGCTGGCCAAGCTTTACGCGTCGAGGATGGCCGAGTACGTGACGCGGGACGCGATGCAGCTCTTCGGCGGGATGGGCTATGGCGAGGAGACCGACGTCTCGCGCTACTTCGTCGACGCCCGGGTGCTGGCGATCTTCGAAGGCGCCGAGGAGGTGCTCGCGCTGCGCGTCATCGGCAAAGCGGTGCAGAAGGTGGGGGGCAAGTGACGCACGAAACGCTTGACCGGCCTTTTGGACGCTACTTGGAGGACTTCGAGATTGGCGCCACCTACCGGCACTGGCCGGGCAAGACGATCACCGAGTACGACGACCATCTCTTCTGCCTGATCACGATGAACCACCACCCGCTCCATATCGACGCCGCCTACGCCGCGGAGCGCACGCAGTTCGGGCGGAACGTGGTGGTCGGCAACCTCGTCTATTCGCTGGCTCTGGGCATGAGCGTCCCCGACGTCTCCGGCAAGGCGATCGCCAACCTCGAGGTGGATGGGCTGAAGCACGAGAACCCGACCTTTCACGGCGACACCATCTACGCGGAAACGACCGTCCTGGAAGTCGCCGAGTCGAAGTCCAAGCCGGACCGCGGCACGGTGCTGGTCGAGACTCGCGCCTACAACCAGCACGGCAAGCGCGTCTGCGTCTTCCGCCGCCGGGTGCTCATCCCCCGGCGCACCGCCGAGAACCTGGAGCGCTTCGAAGCCCGATTTCCGAAGGAGGATTGAATGCCTGACTCAGCTGACCTCAAGGGCCGCCGAATCCTCGTCACCGGCTCTAGCACCGGTATCGGCGAGGCGATCGCCCGCCAGGCGGTGGACGCGGGAGCCGAGGTCGCCGGCCTCGCCCGGAGCGTCTCCGACGGGCTGGGCAATGGGATCCACAACTTTCGCTGCGACGTCCGCGACGAAGCGCAGGTCGAGAACGCGATCGATCGCGCGGCGGAGGCGCTCGGCGGTCACCTCGACGGGATCGTCGCCAATGCCGGCTACGGACTGTATGGGCACATAACCAAGGGCAATCCGAAGGACTGGTACGACGTCGTCCAGACCAACGTGATGGGCCTGCTCTACACGGTCTACTACGGCTACCGGAAGCTGGCGCCGAGCGGCACCCGGGACATCCTGCTGATGTCCTCGATTAGCGGCCGCAGCGCTCGGCTGGGAGCCGGTGTCTACGCGGCGACCAAGTACGCCGTTACGGCGATCGGCGAATCGCTCCGTCAGGAGCTGGCCGAACAGCAGATCCGCGTGACACTTGTCGAGCCGGCGACCGTCGACACGCCCTTCTATGACATCGCGGTCCGTCACGAGGGAGCGGGTGTCATCCCGCGCAACTTCGATCCGCTGACCGCCACCGACGTGGCGGCGGCCTGCATTCTCGCGATGGCGCAGCCCTTCAACTCGGTCGTCAGCCAAATCCAGATGAGGCCCAACGGGCAGTCCGTCTAGATCAGTCCGGCCTCACGGGCCTCCTTCAGCGTCATTCAACAACCCGGCTCGCCGTAGTTGCCACAGCATCCGGCACGTCGCGGCACGCGGCGGACGAGGTTGAGCGACGCGCGCAGCAGGCGGATCGGCAGCGAGCCCTCGCCCTCAGCGATGTTGCGATAGAACGAGTTCATGTCCCTCTCCTCGCGGGGAGGGTGCTTATGGCCGGCGCACATGGCTCTTCAGTCCACGCTACTCGTAGTAGTTGCCCCCCAGCTCGATCCAGCCTGGGTTTGGGCAGCCGCTCGAGACGTGGGCGTGCGTGCAGTGGACGCCGGCGCGGGGGCCGGGGTCGATGTAGAGCAGGCCGTGGACGATGATCGTGTCTCCCGCGTGGGCCGGTACTGATGGGGCCAGAGTCGTGTTGTGGTCGACCTCGAGCACGTCCCCCTTCGGGGTCTTGACCTGGAGATGCTCGTGGTTTCCCACCTGTTCGGGATCCGCCGTCAGGGTTCCGTCGAAGGTCACCTCGACCGCTCTGCCTGAGGCGATGTCCTGGTGCAGCGCCGCGTCGTCGGCCGCGGCGCGCGAGCCTGTGTCGCCGCAGGCCGCCCCGAGAAGGAGCGCGCTAGCCAGCGCTGAGAGC
>JALZAP010000086.1 GCA_030948245.1 Candidatus Dormiibacterota bacterium
GCACGAGGGGGCGGCAAGGTCATCCTGGTCGGCATGCCAGGAAAGGAAGAGGTGGACTGGGCGCCCATCTGGCAGCGGGAGCTCCAGGTGACGGGCGCATACGCTTATGGCGTGGAGGCGAACGGAAAGCGCACCTTCGACCTGGCGCTGGAGCTCGCTCCGACGCTCAAGCTGGAACGGCTGGCAGGCCCCTTCTTCCAGCTCGACGACTACCGCGAGGCGCTCGAGTACGCGATGGCCTCCGGTCGCTTGAACGCGGTCCGGGTGGCGTTCGACCAGAGGGACCCGAAATGACCGGAGCTGCCCGTGGGTAGGCCGGGAGCGGTCCTCGAGGTCGACCGCAACAGCCCCCCGACCCTGTTCCACTACGGCGAGGGCTTCCGGCTCGAGCGGCTTCCCCTGGGGTCGCGGATACTCTATCCACCCGACCCCCTTGAGCCCATCGGGCATCCCGAGAGGGCGATCCGGCGGGCGCTCAGCCACCCGATCGACGACGACCCCCTGAAGGACCTGCTCCGGTCCGGGATGCGGCTGACGATCGCCTTCGACGACATCAGCCTGCCGCTGCCGCCGATGGCATCACCCGACGTCCGCCAGCTGGTTATCGAGGAGGTCGTCGACATGGCGGCCAGCGCCGGCGTCGAGGACATCGAGCTGATCGCCGCCATCGGCCTGCACCGGAAGATGACCGCCGACGAGATCCGACACATCGTCGGCGACCGGGTCTTCACCACCTTCTGGCCCGACCGGCTCTACAACCACGACGCCGAGGACCCGATGGCCAACGTGATGATCGGCAAGACGGCGAGCGGGGAGGAGACCTGGCTCAACCGCCGCGCCCTCGAGTCGGACCTCGTCGTCTACGTCAACCTGACCCTGGTCCCGATGGACGGCGGCCAGAAGTCGATGTCGACCGGCCTCGGCTGCTACCGCAGCATCAAGGTCCACCACACGGTCGACACGCTGCTCCACTCGAACAGCTACATGGATCCGCCCAACTCGGCGCTGCACCACTCCTGCATCCGGCAGGGGCAGCTGATCGAGGACGCCGTCCGCGTCTTCCACATCGAGACCAGCGTCAACAACCACGCCTTCCCGGCCATCGCCAACTTCCTCCAGAAGCGGGAGACTGACTGGACCACCAACGACCAGGCGTCCTTCTACGCCATGAAGCAGGCCACCGACCTGGCGCCGCCCGACCTGAAACGGTCGATCTTCCACTCCATGCTGGCGCCCTATGGAATGACCGGCGTCAACGCCGGTCAGGTCGACAAGGTCCACGACAAGACGCTGGAGGCGGTCCATAGCCAGATGCTGGTCCCGGTCGAGGGCCAGACCGACATCGTCACGATGGGCGTGCCCTACCTCGGCCCCTATAACCCGAACTCGATCCTGAACCCGGTCCTCGTCGTCTGCCTCGGGTTGGGCTACCTGTTCAACCTCTACAAGAACAAGCCGGTCGTGCGCGAGGGCGGCGTCGTGATCCTGTCTCATCCCTGCCGCTACGAGTTCCACTCCGTCCACCACCCGAGCTACATCGACTTCTTCGACGAGGTGCTGGCCGACACCCTCGACCCGCACGAGATCGAGAAGAAGTACGAGACACGCTTTGCCGAGGACCCCTGGTACCGGCAGATGTACCAGCAGTCCCACGCCTACCACGGCGTCCATCCCTTTTACGCCTGGTACTGGGCGGCCCACGCGCTCGCCTACCTGGGCGACGTGATCGTCGTCGGCGGCGAGCGCAGCACCGTGCACAAGCTCGGCTTCAAAGCCGCGTCAACGCTGGAAGACGCGCTCGAGATGGCCGAGCAGACGGTCGGCCGCTACCCGAGCATCAGCCACCTTCGCACGCCACCGCTCTTCCTCGCCGAGGTGGACTAAGCAGGGTGACGAGAAGGGCTGGCTGCGCTCTGGCGTCAGCACCAAACGGCTGCGCCGCTATCGCGGCGGGCTGGCCTCCGGTCGCGATCCACCACCTCTCGCCACCCTGCTGATGGCGGGTCCCGCCTGGTACTCGGGCAAGGTCGGGCTCTCCTCGCTCGTCGAGGGCGCCGGCCGGATGGTTGCCGACTACCGCAAACTGAGCCGCGGCTTCCGCCACGGGGCGCCCCGTCCCGCCTCCTGGCCGGAACGTTCGAACGCGGTGCCCGACCGGCCGACCGACCTCGGCTGGGCCCGCACCGAGCCTTTCCGGAGCATCCGCTACGCGCTCCAGAAGGGGATGCTGATCCCCTTCACGGAGGTGATGGCGCATCCCACCGTCGAGGGCGAGGAGTGGGTCCAGGAACTCGACCGGCCGGTCATCCTTGCCTCCAACCACACCAGCCACGCCGACACGCCGCTGCTGCTCTACGCGCTTGGCGACCGGGTCCGCGAGAAGACGGTGGTGGCGGCCGCGGCCGACTACTTCTACGACCGCCGCCTGATCGGATTTCTCACCAGCCTCTGGCTCAACACCTTTCCCTTTTCCCGCACCGGCAGCCCGCGGGAGGTCCTCCACCGCTCCAGCCAGCTGCTCAAGTCGGGCTGGAGCCTGCTGGTCTTCCCCGAGGGCACCCGCTCGACCAACGGCGCTCTCCAGGAGTTCACCCCGGGCGTCGGCCACCTGGCGACCGAGAACCGCGTCGACGTGATCCCGATGCACATCCGGGGAGCCCACCGGATAATGCCCAAAGGTCGCGACATCCCGCTCCCGGCCAAGGCGACGATCCGGATCGGGAAGCCACTCAAGGTTGCCGAGGGAGAGACCTCGCGCACCTTCGCCGACCGAGTCGAGAAGGCGGTCCACGAACTGGGCGACGGCGTCCGCTCGGCCGCGGTCGAAGGCTCCTGGATCGATCGCTGGAACGCGACCGAGCCGAAACAGACCAAGCGCTGAGGCGAGCCGGCGATGACCCGGGACGAGGTGCTGGCGGCGCTCGAGGAGACCCGGATCGAGATCGACGCCCGCCTCCGCCCGGAATCAGCCGAGCGGTTCGGCACCTGGTCCGCCAAGGACCTCCTGTTCCACATCGCAGCATGGGAGCACTTCTACGGGGCGACACTCCGGACGCGCCGCGAGTCAGGGCGCGAGGCGACCGCCGCCGAGCTGCTGGGACGCCCACTCGAAGCCGCCGAAGCCGACCGGTTGATGGCGCTCGACACGGACGAGACCAACGCCTACCTCGAAGAGCTCTTTCAGGGTGAGGACTGGCCGACGGCGACCAAGTTCTGGCGCGAAGCCCACGCCTCGCTGGTCGACGAGGTCGGCAAGCTCACGGACGAGCAGCTGGCGGCAGGTGAGAAGGAGCCACTCTGGCGCCGGATCGGCCTGGAGTCCTTCAGCCACGCCGCCGGCCACCTCTCCGGGCCGGAATAAGGGGTCGGGTAGACTTCGACTAAGTTTGGCCAGATCCTCTCGACCCAATTCCCGCGGGCGCAAGCCGGCCCGCGCCCGGCCGACGGTTGTCGCACCGGAGGACCAGAAAGAAGAGGCGATCGCGATGGAGGCAACCGTCACGCAGGCTCTCCCCAACGCGATGTTCGAGGTCGAGCTGGAGAACGGCCACAAGCTGATCGCCTACGCCGCCGGCCGGATGCGCCGCTTCTTCATCCGGATCACGCCTGGTGACCGGATCCGGGTCGAGCTCTCCCCTTACGACCTGACTCGAGGAAGAATCGTCTACCGATACCGGGACTAGGCTTTCGGCCGCGACCCAGGGCCGCCAAGTTCGCAAAGCCCCCATTCCTTGAATCCAAGAGGCCCGGTCCCGCAACCGAACGCCGTTCCGCCGCCCCGCCAAACGGCAACGGTCGGTCAGAAAAGCGACTCGGTCGCCATCAGCGTGATCACGTTCCCGCAGAAGTCCTTGAAGTGCGCCTGGATCCGGCCGTTTGCCGCCAGCTTCGGATACTCGGTGATCTCGACGCCCTTGCCCTCGAGGCGCTTGATCTCGGCGTTCAGGTCGTCGGTCGTCAGCAGGAAGTGGGGGGCGAACCCGATCTCAGCCTGAAAGCGCTTGGCGAGCTCATCGCCGTGAAGGTCCGGCTTCACGAAGACGAACCGCCAGGTGGCGTCGGGAATCGACGCCGTGGCGTACGGAAAGTCGGCCTCGGCCTCGTCGTTGATCACCTTGAAGCCGAGCTTGTCGGTGTAGAAGTCGAGCGCCTCTCGGATGTCAGGGACGTACATGGCGAAGGTCGCGTCTGGAGCGAGCATGCTTGAAGATATACACCAAGCGATGTCACATTTTCGAGTGGAGCGATATCTTCCGGGCGAGGCGGCCACCAGGTTCAAGCCGGGCGACTTCATCCTGACCCACCGCCATCACCCCGTCTCCCGCATGATCCGCCTCGCCCAGGCGGTACGCGGCCGCGATCGGAAGTACTCGTACTGGAGCCATGCCGCCGTGATAGTGGCCGAGGATGGCTCGCTTGTGGAGGCGGAAACGAAGGGCGTCGTGCGGTCGCCGCTCAGCAAGTACGAGCCGGCGGAGTACCACCTTGTCGATATCGGTGACACCGCCGGCGAGTGCGACCGGAGGCAGGTGGCCGCCTTCGCGGAGAGCCTGGTGGGGCAGCCGTTCGGCTTCCTGGACATGCTCAGCGTCGGTCTCTCCCTGTTCACCGGCGCCAAGATCAACGTCTCCTACGAGTCGCACCTGATGTGCTCGGCGCTGGTCGCACGGGCCCTCGAGCGCACCGACGCGATCTTCCGTGACGAGCCTTCGCACATGCTGCCCGCCGATCTCGCCCGCTTCTACGGGGTGGAGGCGCCCACGGGCTGACCGCTCCCCGGACGGACGGCTAGGCCGCCAGCGCTTCTTCGAGCTCGAGCCGGGAGGGCTCGACGAGGACCCGGCCGTCGGGAAAGAGGATGGTCGGGACGGTGCGGAAGCCGCCGTTGATCCGCTGGACGAGCGCGGCCGCTTCCGGCGCGAGGTCGATGTCGATGTACTCATAGGCGATGGACCGGGCGTCGAGCACGTGCTTTGCCATCCGGCAGTCGCCGCAGCGCGTGGTGGCGTAAACCTTGATCACTCAAGTTCCAAGCCGGTTCGAGGTGGGTCTATTCCGGTTCGAGGAAGCGAAGCTCGACTGTCAGACCCCGATCGGGTGCCAGACCGTCTTCATCTCCATCAGGTCGGTTATCGCCTGCGGTGTCATCCGGGCGCCCCCATCATTGGCCGTGACGATGCGCTTCACGTTCGCGGCGCCGGCCTCCTGTACGCCCGCCAGCTGCTCCGGCGTGCAGCCCGAGGCGTCGATCGCGTTTACGTCCATGTGGGCGGCGAGCCAGGGCAGCAACTCCTTCCGGAAGCCGCTGATCAAATTGACGACGCCGGGCGGGAAGTCGGAGGTTGCCAGCACCTCGCCGAGGGTGAGGGCGGGGAGCGGCGCCGCCTCCGAGGCCAGTGCCACCACGCTGTTGCCACCGGCCAGCGCCGGGGCGATCCGCAGCACGAGGCCGCTCAGCGCCGGCTTCTCTGGGGCGATGACGCCGACGACGCCGGTCGGCTCGGGAATCGTGAAGTTGAAGTAGGGGCCTGCGACCGGGTTGACGGTGCCCATCACCTGGGAGAGCTTGTCGGTCCAGCCGGCGTACCAGACCAAGGCCTCCACAGCCGCGTCGACCTCCCGCCCTGCCCGCCGCCCGCCTCCCAGCTCGCCGATGAACTGCTGGCGCCGCCCGTCGAGCATCTCGGCGGCGCGGTAGAGGACCTGGCCGCGGTTCATCGCCGTCTTGGCCGACCAGCCGGCGAATGCGGCTCGCGCCACCTTGACCGCGTCGCGGAGGTCCTTGCGAGACCCGCGCGGAGCGTTCACGTCCGCCTGGGGCTGGTACGCCCGGCCCGACTCCGAGCGGACGAACTCGCCACCGACGAACAGCTTGTAGGTCTTGCGGATGTCAACCCTCTCCGGCATTCAGTTCAGATCCAGGTAGGCGGCGAGGCCGTGGAGGCCGCCCTCGCGGCCGAAGCCCGATTCCTTGTAGCCGCCGAACGGGGAGGTGGGATCGAAGCGGTTGAAGGTGTTCGCCCAGACCACGCCCGCACGCATCTGCTGCGCCATCCAGAGGATCCGGGATCCCTTCTCGGTCCAGATCCCTGCGGACAGCCCGTAGGGCGTGTTGTTCGCCTTCTCGACCGCCTCGGCGGGAGTGCGGAAGGTGAGCACTGAGAGTACGGGGCCGAAGATCTCCTCGCGGGCGATCCGGTGCGACTGGGAGACGTTGGTGAAGATTGTCGGCGGGAACCAGAAACCCTTGGCCGGCAGCTCGCAGACGGGCTGATAGATCTCGGCTCCCTCACTGCGGCCGGACTCGACCAGGCCGGTGATCTTCTCCAGCTGGGCCCGCGAGTTGATCGCGCCGATGTCGGTGTTCTTGTCGAGCGGGTCGCCCAGGCGCAGCGTGTCCACCCGGTGCCGGAGCTTGTCGAGAAGGGCGCCGGCGATCGACTCCTGGACCAGCAGCCGGCTCCCGGCGCAGCAGACGTGGCCCTGGTTGAAGTAGATGCCATTGACGATTCCCTCCACCGCCTGGTCGAGTGGGGCGTCATCGAAGACGATGTTGGCCGCCTTGCCGCCGAGCTCGAGGGACAGCCGCTTGCCGGTCCCGGCGGTCGAGCGCTGGATCAGCTTGCCGACCTCGGTCGAACCTGTGAAGGCGACCTTGGCGACGTCGGGGTGGGCGACCAGCAGGGAGCCGGTCGTGCCCGCGCCGGTGACGATGTTGACAACGCCGGGAGGCAGGTCGGCCTGCTGGCAGATCTCGGCGAAGAGGAGCGCCGTAAGCGGTGTCGTCTCGGCCGGCTTGAGCACAACGGCGTTGCCTGCAGCGAGGGCTGGCGCGATCTTCCAGGCCAGCATCAGGAGCGGGAAGTTCCAGGGGATCACCTGGCCGCACACCCCGACCGGCCGTGGCGACCGATTCGGAAACGCCCATTCCAGCTTGTCCGCCCAGCCGCCGTAGTAGAAGAAGTGGGCGGCGGCGAGCGGGACGTCGACGT
>JALZAP010000087.1 GCA_030948245.1 Candidatus Dormiibacterota bacterium
GGCCGTCACTGAGCACGTGGCTCAGTCGCTTCCCCATTTCAATGGCAAACTCGACCATCCCGGCGGTCTCCGAGTAGCGGCGGTTCATTTCTTGCCGAACCGCACCTTCAGCTCGTCGCCGTCCATCGCCGCTCCGACCGTCGGCCTGGCGGCGAGCACTCTGGGTAGCGAGACCTCGCGCCGGTAGTTGCCGACCTTGATCGACAGCTCGCCGTCGTGGCGGGAGAGGTCGATGTCCGACTTCTCCATGAAGGGCAGCTTCAGTGCGAGCACGTACTCACTGCCGACCTTCTCGATCCGCTGTGGGCTGCCCAGGTACAGCCGCTGGCTGGGATCGGTCTCGGCGTAGATCGAGTCGGCCATACGGCTCAGCATCTTGAGGCCGACGACCTCGGTGTCGAAGAGCGGCACGGTCAGGATGGGGAGCGGCGCAAAGGAGTTCTCGACCTCGACCTGGTACTTGCTGTGGATCTTCTGCCAGCCGCGG
This sequence comes from Candidatus Dormiibacterota bacterium, assembly GCA_030948245.1. Classification (GTDB taxonomy): domain Bacteria; phylum Chloroflexota; class Dormibacteria; order Dormibacterales; family Dormibacteraceae; genus UBA6019. Next base: position 488 of record JALZAP010000087.1, read on the forward strand.
AAAAACTCGTCGGTGAGGCCTTCGGGCAGGATCCGGTTGACGATCACGGCGTCGGTCATGTAGCCGAAGAGGCTCAAGTAGGTGTAGGCGCGCTTGGCCTCCTTGACGACCATCTTCTCGAGGTTGAGGACGATCCGGACGCTGGTGATCGAGCTGTCGGTGAGGAGCTTCTTCATGCCCTCGAGGTCGATCAGCAGCTCGCGCAGGCTGACGTAGACGTCGTCGCCGGGCAGCGGCACGTCGATCATCTTCTGGAGCATCGGGCGGGCGACCTTCATCGCGCGGCGCTCCCAGGGATAGATCTTGTCCAGCCACCACTTCGCCGCGTCCGGGAAGGTGAGCAGCTGGAGCGTCTCGCCGGTCGGGGCGCAGTCGACGACGAGGACGTCGTAGTCGCTCTTCTCGGCGTGGTGGCGGATCCACATCAAAGACGCGATCTCATCCATGCCCGGCGGCGTCGCGACCTCCTCCGCCATGACCTCGTCGAGGCCCTGGGTGGCGAAGACGGAGGCCGCGTAGTCGTGCAGCCTCTGCCAGTTCTTCTCCATCTCGTGGAGCGCGCTGACCTCGTGCGCCCAGAGGTTTTTCGCAACCTGCTCAGGTTTCGGCCCGAGCTCGATGTCGAAGGAGTCGCCAAGGGAGTGGGCGGGATCCGTGCTCATTATCAGGGTCCGGTTTCCGAGCTCGGCGCAGCGGAGCGCCGAGGCCGCGGCAACCGACGTCTTACCGACGCCACCCTTGCCCGTGTAGAGGATCACCCGCATTTGAGGCCTGAGTATAGGCAGCCCTCTTGGGCCCCCCGAGTGGCCGCAGCGGGCAGCGGGATAGGCCGTGCGCGGGCTGCGCCGGGCACTGCCGACGGGGGACGTCCCCCCTCAGATCAAACGGGGCGGTGAAACTCCGCGTCCCGGTTGCGAATGTGCTCGGCGACCTTGAGCGTGCACTCGGTGTTCCTCTCGATCTCTTTGAGGATCTCGAGGGTTACCCGGGAGGCGGCCTCCTCGACGGCGGCCGTGTGCTCGAGGCGGAGCCGGTCATGCTGCGCGTGACGGTTTCCGGCAAGCAGCAGAACGGGGCCCGTGTAGGCCGCCTGGATCGAGAACATCAGGTTCAGGAGGATGAACGGATAGGGGTCCCATCCGTGGTTCAGGAGCAGGAGCACGTTGGCCGCGACCCAGGCCAGGATGATCACGCCCTGCACGATCAGGAAGCGCCAGGTGCCGATCGCGCCGGCCACCTTGTCCGCCATCCGCTCGCCGAGGGTCGCCTCGTCAAGGTGGACCTGATTGACCGGGTGAAGATGTCCTCCGGGAAGAATCCGGCGGAGCTGGCCGGTCGGCGTCTCGGGTGCGGCCTGGGTTGCCATTCAGGCTTCCTTCTCGAGGCTTTCCAGGATCTGCAGCGTGAGTGTCGTGTTCTTCCGGATCTCCTGCAGGATGTGGTTGATGGCCTCGCCGCCCTTGTCCGCCTCGGTGGCCGCGTGCTCGAGCGTCTCGCGGTCCTTGGCGGACTGGCGATTTCCGGCAAGCAGGACGATCGGCCCGGCATAGGTCGCCTGGAGCGACAGAGCCAGGTTCAGGAGGATGAAGGGGTACGGATCCCATCCCTTGTTCAGGAGCCAGATCAGGTTGACCGCGACCCAGGCGATAATGAACGCGGTCTGGACGGTCAGGAAGGTCCAGGAGCCCATCCCGGCGGCGAGGCGGTCGGCGATCCGCTCGCCGAAGTCGCGCTCGTCGAAATGGGCCTGGTTGACCGGGTGCTTGTGGCTCCCGGGAACCGCCTTCTTCTTCTGGCGGAGAGCTTCCTTCAGATCGTGACGGTCGACCAGCGCTGACATTTCCGTGCGCAATCTAACGTCATTGGCAGCCTGCTGTTAAAGCTGCGCGGTTATTTCGCGCGCCGGTTACTTGATGAAGTAGGGGATTACCGTGAAGTTGGCGAGGACGAGGAGCACGACCATCAGCCCACCGACGATGGCGATCTGGCGCAGGTCCGATGTGAAGTAGGGGACGCGGTCGAGCGGGATACCCGGGTTGCCCGTCTCGAGCACCACCCGGTTGCGGCCCTTGCCGCGGATCTGAGCGCTGCCCCCGAGCGACATCTCGACCGAGCGGACGAGGGCCTGGTCGCCACCGACGCGCCCTCCACCGGGGGCACGTGCCATCGGAGCCGAACCGGTCGCGACCGGCGCGGCGGGTACGGGTTGGCGGACCTTCGCCCTGGCTGCGGCGCCCTTGCGCTTCTGCTTGCGAGCCATCAGGAGGGGAAGTCTAGCCGTCCCGATCTGCGGGGGGCGTCGGCCTACCCGTGGAGGTGCGCTGGTCAGGTCGATGGGAATCGGAGCAGGCAAGTGGGAGAGGGATTGTGCAAAAGTCGTGAGCTGGGACGACGCGCTGGGTTTCACTTGCCTGCTGCCGGGGGGCCGGGCCACAACTTGCTGAGACGTTTGCTACGAGATGTTGTGTCCCAGGGACATATGTACCTCATCATGTAGCGGCTGTCAAGTCGACTGACCGAAAGGCCTCCGATCGGGCAGGCCGCACGCACAAATCAGGAGATAATTTCCAGCCTGAGCTACTGCACCCAATGCGGCTCGCGTCTCGAGCAGGCGCACAGGTATTGCTGGAACTGCGGGACGGCCCGCCACACCCACGTGGCCGGACCCGCCCAACCGCCCGAGCAAGGCTCCGCCCAACCGCCCTCTCAACCCCGACGGCTGGGCCCCCCGCCCGTTTCGCGGCAGGCGGTCGCAACCGCCGGCGAGCGGCCCAAACCGCCCGACCGGGTGGCCGTCATCGCCGTCCTTTCGGCGGCGGCCGCGGTCCTCTTCCTGGTCGTCCTCGCCCAGACCGCGGCGCTGATTCTCAATCCCCTCGGCCGCGAGAGCATCAACCAGGTCCTCGTGCAGGCCGGCGCGACGCCCGCCGAACGCCCGACCCTGCTGGTTCTCTACGAGATCATCCTGGTGCTTCTCCCGCTCGTTCCGGCCGTCCTCCATGGGGTCGCCTTCTACGGCTTGATGGGCATGCGGCGGGGTGGCTGGGTGGTCGCTTTCTTGCTCGCCTTCGTGTGGTCTTTCGCGCTCGTCGGCATCCCCTTCGCCGTCATCCTCTGGCGCCGTGACACCCGCGCCGCGTTCGGCCTGACCTAACAACTCCCGGGTTTCTCACCCGCCTCTCACGTTGGCCGGGACACAATGACCGGCGGAATGGCCCAGCGCTCGCGGATCCTGGTCGTCGACGACGACAGCCACATCGCATCGTCGCTTCGCCGGGCACTCGTATACGAGGGCTACGACGTGGAGACCGCCGGAGATGGAGTCGAAGGCCTGGCGCGGGCACGTGAGACACCTCCCGACCTCGTCATCCTCGACGTGATGATGCCCGGCCTGGACGGCATCGAGGTATGCCGCAGGCTTCGCGCCGAGGGCGATGTCGCGATCCTGATGCTGACCGCCCGCGACGGCACCTCCGACCGGGTCCGTGGTCTCGACAGCGGCGCCGACGACTACTTGGTCAAGCCATTCGCGTACGAAGAGTTGATGGCGCGCGTGCGAGCGCTGCTTCGCCGCGGCGCCGTCCGCACGCCGCGCCTCCTCTCCTACGCCAACCTCAAGCTCGACCTCGACACCCGGGAAGTGAGCCGCGGCGACCGCGCCGTCAACCTGACGGCGAAGGAGCACGAGCTGCTCGAGCATCTCCTCCGCCAGCCGCGCCGCGTCTTCACCCGGGACCAGCTGCTGGAAGGGGTCTGGGGCATCGACTCAGAGGCGGCCAGCAACGTCGTCGACGTCTACGTCGGCTACCTCCGCCAGAAGCTTGAGGAGGGCGGTGAGCCGCGCCTGCTGCAAACCGTCCGCGGCGTCGGCTACACGCTGCGCGAGGAACGAGCGTGAGGAGGTTCCTGTCCCTCCGGATGAGGATCGCCATCTTCGGGGGCACGCTCGTTTTCGGGACCGTGTTCGCCTTCGCCGAGGGCGTTCTCGGCCTGGTCGGGTCGGGTCAGCCCGACCAGACCCACAAGGCACTCAAGAGTAGAGCGGCGGTGATCTCGAGTTGGGTGGCGAAGGCGAGCGGCGAGCAGCTTGCCGCCCAGCAATACCTGGCACCGGCAGATCTCCGGACGAGCACCGACATCTTCGCCGAGGTGCTCGCGGCCGACGGCACGGTCCTCTTCAGCGATGCCCTCGACAACGGTGCGCCACCGCGCCCGCCGGCGAAGCTGCTGGCCTCGGCAAGCCGGCACGAGTCCTACGACTATGTCTATCCCGGCTACTACCTGTACGCCAGGGCCTGGTCGCGGACCGACCTCGGCTTGAGCGGCTATGTCGTGACCGGCCAGTCTTACCGTGCGGGACGCAACTCCATTTCGGGCCTCCAGGGTTTCCTGGTCCTGTCGGGCATCATCACCGTTGCCGGTGGCCTGCTGGCCAGTTGGGCGGTCGCAGGTCGCGCGCTGCAGCCCCTCAAGACGGTTGCTGCTGCAGCGGACGAGATCCGTACGACCCGGGACTTCGGGCGCCGCCTCCCCGACGAGTCGGGCCGAGACGAGATCGGCCTCCTGTCTCGCAGCTTCAACGGCATGCTGGCGGCCCTCCAGGAGGCCTATGACCGGCTCGCCGCGTCGCTCGATTCGCAGCGCCAGTTCATCGCCGACGCCTCGCACGAGCTGCGCACCCCGCTCACCTCGATCCGGACCAACGCCGCCGTGCTGGAGCGCGAGGACCTCGCGCCGGGCGACCGCCTCGACGCCGCGGCCGACATCACCGCCGAAGCCGCCCGGATGAGCCGGCTGGTCGACGACCTGCTGACTCTGGCGAGGGCAGACGCGGGCGTCCGGCTGGAGCGGGCGCCGGTCGACCTCGGTGGGCTCGTCGGCGACGTCGCCCGCCAGTTCCGGCGCGCCAACCCGAAGCGAGTTGTCGACGAGGCCATCGCGCCGGTCACCGTTGTCGGCGACAAGGACGCACTGCAGCAGCTGCTGCTGGTGCTGCTCGACAACGCGGCCAAGCACACAACGGCGGGTGGCCGGATCAACGTCGAGGTGCACCCCGCTGATGGGCAGGCGGTGGTGGCGGTGAGCGACGACGGCAACGGGATCCCGGCCTCCGACCTGGAACGGATCTTCAAGCGCTTCTACCAAGCCGACCCCTCGCGCTACCGGAGCGGCGCCGGCCTGGGCCTCTCGATCGCCCGCTGGATCGCGACCGAGCACGGCGGCGCCATCACGGCAGCCAACCGTCCCGGCGGTGGAGCGCGCTTCCAGGTGCTGATTCCGGCCGTTCCTTAGCCAATTCTTAGAACCACCTCAGCGCCGTCTTAGCCGCACGTTCCAGGGTGAACGCAAGATGATCGAGCTGCACGGCAACACCGGCTTCTTCCTGGGGATCGCCACCGACCACCTGGTCGGTGCGGCAGCCCTCCTCCTCCTCCCCTTCGTCATCCACTGGTTCTGGAAGGTGCCCGCCTGGGCCGCTGCCGACGACCGGCGGCGCCTCGTCGCCGTCCTGCTGGCAGCGACCGGGCTGATCCACCTCGGCCTGGTCCCCGGCCACCTGGCCGAAGCCCCAACGACCGCGGCGCTCTTTCTCGCCAACGGCCTGCTGTTCAGCGGGCTCGCCCTCGCCACTCTCAGCTGGCGCCGCTGGCGCCCGGCTGCGGCGCTCCTCCTCCTCCTGACACTCGTCGCCTACGGGGTTTATGTGGCGAGCGGTTGGGAATCGGTCGACGACCTCGGTGCGGTCACCAAGCTGATCGAGCTCTTCGCGCTCGGCCTCGTGCTTTTGCCGCGCACGCGGGGCGCGCTCAGGTGGTCGGCGGCGACGGGATCGCTCATGATGCTGACCCTGCTGGTGACGTTCCTGACCTGGGGCGGCATCATCCGAGACCACGCGGGCGCGCTACTTCAGGCACCCTCAGCCCGGCCGACCGCAGCCGACCGGGTGGCGGCGGCGAAGTTCGCAAGCACCACCTGGAACGACATCATTCCGTACCAGGACGTCAACGTCGCCATCGCTGCCGGCTACCGGGCGCAGGCGGCCGAGGCGACCACGATCCACTACGAGAACAAGAAGTACGAGGAGGGCAGCAAGCGCCCGGTGATGGACCCCGGCCGGCCGCAGGGGCTGGTCTATGCCCGAACCCCGCGAGGCCCGGTCCTCCTCGGAGCGATGTACGTGCTCGCCGACCAGAATCAGCGCGGCAACGACTTCAACGGAGCGGTCAGCGGATGGCACCTTCATCCCAACGCCTGCGTCTCCCCCGTTTCGATGTCCTTGAGCGGCCTGCTGACCCCCTACGGAAACTGCCCGCCGCTCTCCTTCGCGATCATCACCACTCCGATGCTCCACGTCTGGCGGCCCGACATGCCCAACGGCGCGTACGGCGAGCTGGACGAGAAGTGGGT
>JALZAP010000088.1 GCA_030948245.1 Candidatus Dormiibacterota bacterium
CGGCTACCTCGAGTACATCGTGAGCCGGCTTGACGTTCCTTTGCTCTACGTCCCCGGCAACCACGACCGCGACCTCTCCTCCGGCGACTCGGTTTGGGCGCCGCTGCGCACCGAAAGACCGGCACGCGGGCCACGGGGCGCCATGAACGTCGACGGCCGGATCATCGATGCGGCCGGGTTGCGGATAGCGGGCCTCGGCGGCTCGCACCGCTATCGCACGGGCCCCAACCAGTACTCGCAGGGTGCCATGCGTCGGAAGGCGCTGCTGCTCGAGTGTCGCGGCCGACTTCAGCGGGTCCTGGACGGACGCTCCATCGACATCCTGCTGGCGCACGCGCCACCGGCGGGCCTCGGAGACGGCGAGGACATCGCCCACCGCGGCTTCGAGTCGTTTCCACGGCTCATTCGGGCGCTCGGGATGCACCTCCTCGTCCACGGCCACATCCACCCCTATGGACCGCGTCAGGCCGACCGCCGGCTGGGAGACGCGCTGGTGGTCAACGCGATCCCTTCCCGGCTGATCGAGCTTTAGTCGGACCTAGTGCGTCAGCGGACCGCGGTCGGGGCCCGCGACCGGCCGCACCGCTTCGCGGATCCGGGCGAAGACCGTTCCCGGGTCGCCGACGCCATCGACCGCGGCCACCGGGACGCCGGCGGCCCGGTAGTGGGCGAGCACGGGCTCGGTGCGCTCGTGGTACTCGTGCATCCGCTCCTCGATCGCCTGCCGGGTATCATCCGCTCGGTTCTCGACCTGGGCGCGCTGGAGGAGGCGGTCGATGAGCACCTCTTCGGCAACGGTGAGGGCAACCACCTGGTCGACCCTGCGACCCTCGCTGACCAGGAGCTCGTCGAGGGCCCGAGCCTGCTCGACGGTTCGGGGAAAGCCGTCCAGCAGAACGTCCTCCTCGGGGTTCCGGCGCAATCGCTCGCTCACGATCCTGACCATGACCGGGTCGGGCACAAGCTGGCCGGCCCTCATGAGGGCAGCGACCTGGCGGCCCTCCTCGGATCCGCCGGCCGCCTCGGCGCGAAGGACCTCGCCGGTCGAGAGATGGGTCAGGCCGAACTCGGACCCGATGAAGCGGGCCTGCGTTCCCTTGCCGCTTCCGGGCGGGCCGAAAATCAGCCAGATCATTGGACGAACCAGATCATTCGCTCTGGACCCGGAGCGAGCGCCTTCGCTTCCACCATTTGCGGGCGTCCTCGGCGAGCAGCGAGTGGGTCGCGTTCTCCGCGCCTGCCGGCTGCCCCGCTTCGCTCAGCTCGAGCCAGCGGCGGGTGATCTCGACGTAGAGGTCGGCCTCGGTCCAGCCCGGAAAGTGTTCCAGGACACCGTGCTCACGGATCTCCCTGGCCACCGGCAGATAGACGTTGTCGTACCAGCCGGCGGCCGCCTCGGCCAGGGTCACCTCGTGGCCGCGCTCGAGGCTGAGGAAATAGCGATGGCCGAGGATGTGCTTCAAGATCTCGTCGTAGCGGCCCAGCCGGCTCACCTCGAGACGGGCTTGGGGCCGCAGCTCGTGAAGCCGCGTCGTCTCCAGGAACTGGCGGTACTCGGCTGCCCGAAGCAGCGTGGGCGCGTCGACCTCGGGCCCCAGCGGCGCCCTGGTCTTGACCTCGATCACGCGGGCGTTGACGGTGGGGCGGCCGAGGCTCCGGGCCACCGAGACGCGGTGGTGCCCGTCGATGACGTAATAGTTGGCGCCCAGCTTGTAGACGTCGATCGGCGGCAGCTCCTCGCCTTCGACCATCGCCCGGTAGATCCTCGTCCAGCGATCCCGCATCCGGCGATTGACGGGCAGGAAGCCCGGGTCGAAGTCGGCCGACTTCGAATCCGAGGCGGCCGAGCCGACGACGCGGTCGAGCGGGATCTCCTGCACGCCGGCGAAGGACCGGCCTTCGCTCCCCGCAGCTTCGAGCGCGGCGTCCATCGACGCCAGCCCGCGGCCGCGCCTGGTGAGGGTCCCGAGGATCGCCATCCGAAAGGCCCGGAAACGAGCGGCGTCGAAGTCCTCCTGAGCGCGGAGTGTCTCGTCCACCGCCCCCCTAGAGGAGGGCCTTTTCGGTCTCCGGGTCGAAGAGGTGAAGGGACCTGGTGTCGAGGCCGAGCTTGACGTGGTCCTCGGGAGCGACCTTGAGCCGGGGATCGACACGGGCTGTGATGGTGTCGCCGCCGACCTGGCCGTAGAGGAACTGGTCGGAGCCGAGCCGCTCGACGACGTCGACCTTCATCTCCAGGCTGGCCGCCTCGGAGGGCTTGTCGGTGACCGCCTCGGGGCGGAAGCCGAGGGTGCCCTTGGTGGCGGAAACCGGCTTGGGGAGCTTGACCTCGAAGCCGGATGCCTTGGCGCTGCCGTCCTGGATGGTGACCGGCACGAAGTTCATCGTCGGGCTGCCGATGAACCCGGCGACGAAGAGGTTGGCCGGGTGATCGTAAATGTCGTCGGGAGTCCCCACCTGCTGGAGGATGCCGGCGTTCATGATTGCGATCCGGTCGCCCATGGTCATCGCCTCGACCTGGTCGTGGGTGACGTAGATGAAGGTCGTCTCGAGGTCGTGGTGGAGCTTCTGGAGCTCGATCCGGGTCTGGCCGCGGAGCTTGGCGTCGAGGTTCGAAAGCGGCTCGTCGAGGAGGAAGACCTGGGGATCGCGCACGATCGCCCGGCCGAGCGCGACGCGCTGGCGCTGGCCGCCCGAGAGGGCTCGTGGCTTGCGCTTCAGGAAGTTGTCGAGGGCGAGGATTCGCGAGGCGTTGTTCACCCGCTTGTCGATCTCCGCCTTGGGCATCTTCTTCATCTGGAGCGGGAAGGCCATGTTGTCGTACACGCTCATGTGCGGGTAGAGCGCATAGGACTGGAAGACCATGGCGATGTCGCGGTCCTTGGCGGCGACGTCGTTGACGACCCGGTCGCCGATCCGGATCTGCCCCTCGCTGATGGTCTCGAGACCCGCGAGCATCCGGAGCGCGGTGGACTTTCCGCAGCCGGAGGGGCCGACGAGGACCATGAACTCCTTGTCCTTGATCTCGACGTTGAAATCCTTGACGACCGTGAGATCAGCCGTGTAGCGCTTGACAACGTGGTCGTAGGTGACTGCTGCCATTCTTTCGACTACCCCTTAACAGAGCCGGCGAGGATGCCGCGCACAAAGTAGCGCTGGAGGCTGAGGAACACGATGAGCGGAATGATCATGGAGATGAACGCCGCGGCTGTCAGCAGGTTGTAGCCCTGCCCGAGTGAGTTGGTCAGGTTGGCCAGGGTCACCGTCACCGGCGCCACGCTGGCGGTGCCGCCGACATAGATCAGGGCGACCAGGAGGTCGTTCCAGATCCAGAGGAACTGGAAGATTATCAGCGAGGCGAGGGCTGGCACGGAGAGCGGCAGCACGATCCGGAAGAAGACGGTGAGGGTCCCGGCTCCGTCGATCTCGGCCGATTCGAAAAGGTCGCTGGGCAGCGCACGGAAGAAGTTGGAGAGCAGGTAGATCGAGAAGGGCAGGCCGTAGCCGGTGTGCGCCAGCCAGACGGGTACGAAGCCCCAGTTGGAAACGGTCAGGCCGACCGCCACGAAAGTCTTGAGGATGGGGACGAAGGTGAGCTGGAGAGGTACGGCGAGCAGGCCGACAAGGGCGAGGAAGAGCCAGTCCCTGCCCCAGAACTTCATCCAGGAGAAGGCGTAGGCGGCGAAGGCGGCGATCGTCACCGGGATGACAACGGCTGGGATCGTGATCATGAAGCTGTTGAAGAGGCTGTGGCCGAGGCCGCTGCTCGAGAGCACACCGCTGTAGTTATCAAAGGTGAACTGGAAGGGCGGTGAGAGGGCCGTCCACCAGCCGCTCGCATTGATCGCGCTGAAGGGCCGGAAGGAGCTCACCAGGAGACCGGCGGCGGGCACCATCCAGGCGACCGTGAGGCCGATGACGGCCACGTGGAGGGCAACGCCCTGGAGCCGTTCGGCAAGCCGGACCGGCGAGAATCCGGATCCGGTCGCGACGGACGCCGGGGCGGCGGCTTCAGCGCTCACGGGCATTCCCCGACCTGCGGTCGGGGCCCCATCACAAGTTTCGCTTCGCTCATCTTCGGGCCTCCACAGCACGGAATTGTCGAAGGTTGAAGATCAGGACGGGGATCACGGCGATCAGGAGCACGATCGCGACCGCGCTGGCCCCTCCCGGATTGTCGGACTGGTACAGGAGCTTGTACATCCGGTTGGCCAGCACGTCGGTGCCGAAGTTGCCGGCCGTCATGACGTAGACGATGTCGAAAGCTTTGAGCGCGAAGATGACCAGCGTGGTCCCGACCACGACGACGGTCGGCATCATGAGCGGAAAGATCACCCGCCGGAAGATCGTTATCTCACCCGCGCCATCAACCCGGGCGGCTTCCAGCAGATCGCCGGGGATCCCCTTCAATGCCGCCGACAGGATCACCATCGCGAATCCGACGATGCCCCAGATGCCGGCGGCGATGAGCGAGAAGTTGTTGACACTGGGGTCCGTGATCCAGGTCTTCGGCGCCGAGTGGAAGAGGTAGACCACGATCGCGTTCAGGGTCCCCGTCTGGGGGGCGTCGGCAGGCTGGTACCAGTACATGAACTTCCAGATCACACCGAGGGCGACCGACGAGATCGCCATCGGCATGAAGATCAACGATTTGACCACGCTCTCGTAGGGCACCCGGTCGAAGATCACGGCCAGCAGGAGGCCGATGAACAGCACGAAGAGGGTGTAGAGCACGAGCCAGAGGATGTTGTTCCGGATCGCGATCCAGGCGCCCCCGGTCGGAAAGTCGCCGAGCTGGTTCTGGTAGTTCCTCAGCCCGACCCAATCCCCGGCGTGGTTCTGGAAGCTCTGGATGACGGTGCCGATGGTGGGAAGGACGAGGATGCCGACGACGAAGATGAGGGCCGGTCCGACCCAGATCCAGGGCCGGACCGACCCGCGAAGACGATCAGGTAGAAGCCGTACCAGGTACTCGCCGGCGACGATGTACGCCGCCAGCACCAGCGGCACCGCGACGATCACGGCGACCAGCGTCGGTAGGTCCTGCAGCAGGAGTCCTAGATCCATGCCCAGCTTCCTCCTCTACGACCTCTTTACGCCGCGGTATAAGCCGTTGATTGAACCTTGTCGAGGTTGGCCAAGATCGAATCTATCTTTGACGGGTCCTTGATGAAGTCGAGGATCCCGCTCCAATAGGCGTGCTTCATGTCCGACGGCATCAGGTCGCCGGCGTCGTAGCGGCCGATCTTGGTGTCGAGCAGCAGCTGGCCGATCGACTTGGTCTGCTCGTCGGGGTAGTCGCTGAGAGCAACCTTCTTGTTCGGCGAGAGCTTGCCGCCTCGCTTCACCCAGATCGCCTGCGCTTCCGGCGTGATCAAGTACTTGAGCAGCTCGCGCGCCTGGGGAGTGTCCTTGAACATCGACCACGCGTCAGCGGCGACGACGTGGGAGCCCGCGTACTTGGTGTTGACGTCGGGGAGCGCGAAGAAATTGAAATCGACACCGGGCTTCAGGCTGCTGTTGGCCTTTACGAAGAAGTCGGTGATGAACGAAGCCTGGTTGAGCATGTAGCAGCCGGGCGGGGTCGAAAACATGTGGTTGCCGACCTCGCCGAAGTTGGTGTTGACCACGTAGCTCGGGCCGCCGTAAACGTTGCTCGAGCCGGGACCGAGGACCTGGCCGAACGACGTCCAGGACGACTTGATCTCGGACGACGACCACTTCTGCTTGCCCTGCCACCACTTGTCGTACACGTCAGGTCCGACCTGGCTGAGGGCGATCTCCTTGTGGAAGTCGCTGCCCGCCCAGCCGGTGTCGCCGCCGCTCTCGACCGCCATGCACCAGGGAGTGGTGCCGTCCGTCTTGATCTTCTGCTGCAGAGTGATCATGTCGTTCCAGGTCTTGGGAACCTGGTATCCCTTCGCCGACCAGACCTTGGGGTCATACCAGACCAGGCCTTTCAAAGCGGCCCAGGAGAAGACCTGGACCAGCTTGCCGTTCACCGTACCGAGGTCGATCCAGCTCTTCGCGTAATCCTGCTTGAGCTGGTTGGTGTCGACCACCTTGCCGAGGTCGATCACCTTTCCGTTCTGTGCAAACCGGGTCAGCAGGGATGGGCTCGGCGCGGCAGCCAGGTCGGGCGGGTTGCCCGCGGAGACGCGAGTCGAAAGGATCGCGTCCTGGTCTCGGGCGCCTTCGAAGTTGACCTTGATGCCGGTCTTCTGCTCGAAGGGCGCGATGACGGCGTTGAAGGAGTCGAGCTCGGCACCTGACCAGACGCCGACGACACTCACGCTGCCGCCGTGGACGGTCGTGCTGCCCTGGTTGTTGTTGGTTGCGCCCGGCGCGCAGGCGACGGCGGCGAGCGCCGCCATCAGGCCGTAGATCAGACCCCGCCTAGGGCTCACTATGCGCATCTTCTACCCCCAACCGATGAGCTGACGATTGCCAAATTCGTTGCGGATCATACGTCTTCTCCTCCCGGCGTACGGACGGCGCGAACTGGTGCGGGAAGCCGGACGTTAATCTGGCTCCCGTCAGCTAACCGATTGGCTCGGATCGTAGGAGGGTCAGGGTCACGATGTCAACGAACGGCGGCGAAGCCCTCAGCTTTCCCGCCGGCTTCCTGCTCGGTACCGCGCAATCGGCGCACCAGGTTGAGGGCGGGAACACCAACTGCGACTGGTGGCGGTGGGAGCACACCGAGGGATCTCCCTGCCGCGAGCCGTCGGGCGACGCCTGCGACTTCTACCATCGCTACCGGGAGGACATCCGCCTGGTGGCCGACCTCGGTTTCAACGCGTTCCGCTTCAGCGTCGAGTGGGCCCGGAT
>JALZAP010000089.1 GCA_030948245.1 Candidatus Dormiibacterota bacterium
GTCCAGGCCGACGGTCCGACGCTGCCGGTCTACGACCCGGCGACCGGCGCCGTCATCGACCAGGTCCCGCTCTCCGGTCGGGAGGCCGTCGACGCTGCGGTCAAGGCCGCCGGAGAGGCTTTCGGCCGCTGGTCAAGGACACCGGTCATGGAGCGGGTGCGGCTGATGTTCCGATTCAAAGCCCTGCTCGAGGATGGTTTCGAGGATCTCGCCCGAATCGTGACGCGCCATCACGGCAAGACGCTCGAGGAAGCCCGCGGCGAGATCCGGCGGGGGATCGAGGTCGTCGACTTCGCATGCGGGGCGCCGACCCTCCTCCAGGGCCGCACCCTCCGCGACGTCTCTGCCGGTGTGGATCAAGACCTCTACCGCTTCCCGCTCGGGGTGGCAGCCGGCGTGCCGCCCTTCAACTTCCCAGTGATGATCCCACTCTGGATGTTTCCCCTCGCCGTCGTGGCGGGCAACACCTTCGTGCTCAAGCCCTCGGAGCGGACCCCGCTCGGCGCGGTCCGCCTGGCGGAGATCTTCACGGCGGCCGGCTTTCCCGACGGCGTCCTCAACCTGGTCAACGGCGCCGGCGCCGAAGTCGAAGCGCTGATCGCCCATCCCGGCGTCGCCGCAATATCCTTCGTCGGTTCGGCGCCCGTCGCCCGGCAGGTTTATGCCGGCGCCGCAGCCCAGGGCAAGCGGGTCCAGGCCCTCGGTGGCGCGAAGAACCACATCGTCGTGATGCCCGACGCGGATCTCGAGCTCGCGGTGCCGGCGATCCTCGGATCGGCTTTCGGCAACGCCGGCGAGCGCTGCCTGGCGGGCAGCGTCGCCGTAGCGGTGGGAAGTGCGGGGGGCACCCTGCTGGAACCGCTCGCCGCCGGCGCCGGCGCGCTCAAGGTGGGTCCCGGCGACGAGGTTGGAGTCGACGTCGGGCCGCTGATCCGAGCTGAACACCGCGACCGGGTCGCCGGGTTCATCGAGCGCGGCGCCGCCGAAGGCGCGCGGGTGCTGGTCGACGGCCGCGACCAGATGGCGCGACGTGGCTTCTTCCTCGGCCCGACGATCCTCGACGGGGTCTCCGACTCGATGGCCGCGGGCCGTGAGGAGATCTTCGGACCGGTCCTGTCCGTCTCGCATTCCCCGACCCTGGAGGATGCCATCGCCCAGGCCAACCGGATGGCCCTCGGCAACATGGCCGTGATCTTCACGTCCTCCGGTCGTGCAGCTCGCCAGTTCCGCGAACAGGTCGACGCGGGCATGGTGGGTGTCAATGTGCCGGTCGCCCAACCCTTCGCCTTCTTTCCCTTCTCCGGCTGGAAGGGTTCCTTCTTCGGCGACCTGCACGTCCATGGCCTGGATGGGGTCGAGTTCTACACCCGGAAGAAGATGTTCATCTCCCGCTGGTAGGGTCAGCCCCGGCCAGCAAGCCCCTCACCTGGCGGGCGATCTCGAGGTCCTCGCGGGCGGCAACGACCAGCGTCCGAACGCCGCTTTCCGACCGGCCGATGATGCGGTCCCCCGAGCCCCGGTTCAGGTCTTCGTCGAGGGCGACGCCGAGGAAGCCCAACCCGTCCGCCGCTCCCGATCGGATGGGTGCCGCGTGCTCGCCGATGCCACCGGTGAAGACGAGCAGGTCGAGGCCGCCCATCGCCGCTGCCATCGCTGCGATCAGGGCCCGGAGCCGGTGGAGGTAGACCTCGAGGGCTTCTCCACCACCGGCGGCCAGAACCTCCCGCATGTCGGCGGTCCCGGCCAGGGCGAGAAGGCCCGAACGCTTCTCCAGCGCCTCGTTCACGGCGTCCGGGTTGAGCCCGCCGCTGCGCACCAGCCAGAGGACAAGGCCGGGGTCGACGGTGCCTGCCCGGGTGCCCATGACGAGGCCCTCGAGCGGGGTGAAGCCCATCGTCGTGTCGACCGAGCGGCCGCCCTTTATCGCGGCGAGTGAGGAGCCGGAGCCGAGGTGGCAGGAGACGATTCGGAGCGATTCGAGCGACTCCTCGACAAGCGCCGCCGCGCGGCGGCTCGCGTAAGCGTGGGAGAGGCCGTGGAAGCCGTAGCGGCGGATGGACCAGCGTTCACGCCATTCAAGCGGTATCGCGTAGGTCGCGGCGGCGGCCGGCAGCGAGTGGTGGAAAGCGGTGTCGAAGCAGGCGATGGCGGGCACCGCGGGGAGGTGGCGGCGCACCGCGCCGATCGCCTCCAGGGCCGGCTTCTGGTGGAGCGGCGCCAGGTCGGTCAGGGAGCGAAGGTAGTCCTCCACCTCGTCGTCGATGCGGACGGGCCCATCGAAGCGGGGCCCGCCATGGACGACGCGGTGCCCCACCGCATCGACCTCGCCTGCTTCGCGGACGACCGATTCGAGGGCAGCCAGGTCGATCTTCCCGGCGGTCCCCTCCAGCTCGTGCTCCGCCAGGATCGCGTCGTCCGCGCCGAGCAGGCTCAGCTTGAGGCTGCTCGAGCCGGCATTGACGACGAGGATCGGCACCGGGCGGCTGCTAAGCCGAGCCAGGCCCTGGCCACGCCCAGTCGCTGACGTCGGGCGGGTCCTTGCCGTGGTCGCGGGTGTACTGGCGGTGGGCCAGCCTGAGGTCGGCCATCTGCTGCCGGACATGAGCGGCCTTGGAACCCAGGCCGGCCACCCGGTCGATGACGTCTATCACCAGGTGGAAGCGATCGAGCTCGTTCATCATCACCATGTCGAAGGGGGTCGTCGTCGTCCCCTCCTCCTTGTAGCCGCGGACGTGAAGGTTGGCGTGGTTCCGCCGGCGATAGGTGAGCCGGTGGATCAGCCAGGGATAGCCGTGGTAAGCGAAGATCACTGGCCTGTCGGTCGTGAAGAGGGCGTCGAACTCCTCGTCGCTCAGCCCATGGGGGTGCTCGCTGGGCGGCTGCAGGCTCATCAGGTCGACGACATTCACGAACCGGGTCTTGAGGTCGGGCAACTGCTTGTGAATGAGGTCCACGGCGGCCAGCGTCTCGAGGGTCGGGACGTCGCCCGCGCAGGCCATCACGACGTCCGGGTCGCCGCCGCCGTCGTTGCTCGCCCAGTCCCAGATGCCGATGCCGCGGGTGCAGTGCGCGATCGCCTCCTCCATCGGCAGGTAGTTGAGCGCCGGCTGCTTGCCCGCCACCACCACGTTGATGTACTGCCGGCTGCGAAGGCAGTGGTCGGCGACCGAGAGCAGGCAGTTGGTGTCGGGCGGCAGGTAGACGCGAACGATCTCTGCCTTCTTGTTCATGACGTGGTCGATGAAGCCCGGGTCCTGGTGCGAGAAGCCGTTGTGGTCCTGCCGCCAGACGTGTGAGGTGAGCAGGTAGTTGAGCGACGCGATGGGACGCCGCCAGGGGATGTCGTTGGTCACCTTGAGCCACTTCGCGTGCTGGTTGACCATCGAGTCCACGATGTGGATGAATGCCTCGTAGCAACTGAAGAGGCCGTGGCGGCCGGTCAGCAGGTAGCCCTCCAGCCAGCCCTGGCACATGTGCTCGCTGAGCACCTCCATCACGCGGCCGTCGGGGCCGAGGTTCTCGTCGAGCGCTGTCAGCGGCTCGAGCCAGACCTTGTCGGTGGCCTCGAAGACGGCCTGGAGCCGGTTCGACGAGGTCTCGTCGGGGCCGACCAGCCGGAAGTTGTCGGGGTTCTCCCTGATGACGTCGCGGAGGAAGGTCCCCAGCACCTTGGTCGCCTCGCTCAGGGACGCGCCGGGGCGGGACACCTCGACGCCGTAGGAGCGGAAGTCGGGGAGGACGAGGTTGCGAAGAAGGATGCCGCCGTTGGCGTGGGGATTGGCGCTCATCCGGCGCACGCCGGCGGGTGCGAGCCGGCTCAACTCAGGTCGCAGGCCACCCTCCGCCGTGAAAAGCTCCTCCGGCCGGTAGCTCCGCATCCAGTCCTCGAGGATGGCGAGGTGCCCGGGCTTCTCGAGGTCGGTGATGGGCACCTGATGAGCGCGGTAGGTCCCTTCGATGGGCACCCCCTCGACCTCCTTTGGGCAAGTCCAGCCTTTCGGCGTCCGGAGCACGATCACCGGCCAGCGGGGCAAGTCGGGGGCGCCCCCGCGACGAGCCGACTGTTGGATCCGCTGGATCTCCCCCACCACCTCATCGAGGGTGGAGGCCAGCCGCCGGTGGACCGCGTCGGGCTGGTCTCCCTCGACGAACCAGGGCCGGTAGCCATAGCCCTCGAGGAGCGAGGTCAGCTCCTGGTTGGAGATCCTGGCCAGCAGGGTCGGATTGGCGATCTTCCAGCCGTTCAGGTGGAGGATCGGGAGCACGGCACCGTCCCGGACAGGGTCGAGGAACTTGTTCGAGTGCCAGCTGCCGGCGAGCGGGCCGGTCTCCGCCTCGCCGTCGCCGATGACGCAGGCGACCAGCAGGTCGGGGTTGTCGAAGGCCGCGCCGTAGGCGTGAAGCAGCGAGTAACCGAGCTCGCCACCCTCATGGATGGAGCCGGGCGTCTCCGGCGCAACGTGGCTCGGGATGCCGCCCGGGAAGGAGAACTGACGGAAGAGCCGGCGGATGCCCTCGCGGTCCTGGCCGATGGCAGGGTAGATCTCGCTATAGGTTCCCTCCAGCCAGGCATTGGCGACGATGCCGGGTCCGCCGTGGCCGGGCCCGATGACGTACATGGCGTTGAGGTCGCGCTCTTTGATGACGCGGTTCAGGTGGACGTAGAGAAGGTTCAGCCCCGGTGTCGTCCCCCAGTGGCCGAGCAGCCGCGGCTTCACCTGGTCGAGTCGCAGCGGTTCCTCCAGGAGGGGGTTGTCGAGGAGGTAGATCTGGCCGACGGAGAGGTAGTTGGCGGCCCGCCAATAGGCGTCGATCAGCTCCAGCTCAGAGGCGGCCATGCCGACCTAGCCTAGCCGTGCGGCCTGTTCCGGGGCCTTGTCGACGCGAACGTCGGAAAAAGGGGTATTCCGGCAGGGGGGATACCCTCCTTTCACGACACTGGCCGCAGGCCCCGTCGGAGGAACCGCCAACGAGCCGTCGAGGCACGATGGATCGGGCTACCGCCTTGCGGTGGCCTCCGCGCTGATCCCCAGCCTGGTGACGGCGCTGACGACGCCCCGGAGCGAGGCGGTGAGGATGTTGGCGTCCATCCCGACGCCCCAGGCGATCCGGCCTTTCTCGTCGGACGCCTCGACGTAGGCGACCGCCGTGGCGTCGGAACCGGAGGCGACGGCGTGCTCCACGAAGTCGAGCACCCGAAGCTTGATCCCACAGTCCTTGGCGAGCGCGTCGACGAAGGCGGCGATCGGCCCATTGCCGCGGCCAGAGATGGCGCGCTCCTCGCCGTCGAGGCTGATGACCGCCTCGAGG
The DNA here is from genome assembly GCA_030948245.1 of Candidatus Dormiibacterota bacterium. Lineage (GTDB taxonomy): Bacteria > Chloroflexota > Dormibacteria > Dormibacterales > Dormibacteraceae > UBA6019. The sequence goes on from JALZAP010000089.1 coordinate 5,311, forward strand.
GCAGTGCCGTCGCCATGGTCGCCGGTCTGGTGCTCGACCAGCTCCAGCGGGGTCTCCGGGTTCAGGTAGGTCCACTGGAACGCGGTCCAGATCTCCTCCGGCGTGATCTCCTTGCCGCTCGCGTCGGTGATCTGCTGGATCACCTGCATGAACTCGATCTGCAGGCGCCGGGGCAGGTCGAGGTGGTAGTCGCTCTTCATGATGTAGGCGACCCCACCCTTCCCCGACTGGCTGTTGACCCGGATGATCGCCTCGTAGGTGCGGCCCACGTCGTGCGGGTCGATCGGCAGGTAAGGCACCTCCCAGACCTCGCCGGCGGCGGCGTTGAGAGCCTCCATCCCCTTCTTGATGGCGTCCTGGTGGGAGCCCGAGAAAGCCGTGTAGACGAGCTCCCCGGCGTAGGGATGGCGGGGATGGACGGGGAGCTGGTTGCACTCCTCCGCGATACGCCGCATCTCGTCGATGTCGGAGAGGTCGAGGTGAGGCTCGACACCCTGGCTGAAGAGGTTCAGCGCCAGCGTCACGAGGTCGACATTCCCGGTCCGCTCGCCATTGCCGAAGAGCGTTCCCTCGACGCGCTCGGCGCCGGCCATCAGGGCCAGCTCGGTCGCGGCGACGGCGGAGCCGCGGTCGTTGTGGGGATGCAGGCTGAGGATCCAGCGGTCGCGGCCGGCGATGTTGCGGTCACACCACTCGATCTGGTCGGCGTAGATGTTGGGCGTGCTCATCTCGACGGTCGCAGGGAGGTTGAGGATCATCCGCCGCTCCGGCGTCGGCTGCCAGACCTCGATCACCGCCTCACTGATCTCCTTGATGAAGTCGAGCTCCGTCCCGGTGAAGCTCTCCGGCGAGTACTCATATCTGAGGTCGGTCCCCGGCAGGCTGTGCGACAGCCGGCGGATCAGCTCCGCCCCGCGCACCGCCATGGCGACGATGCCGGGTCTGTCGAGGCCGAAGACGACGCGGCGTTGGAGGGCGGAGGTCGAGTTGTAGAGGTGGACGATCGCCCGCTTGGCGCCCCCCAGGCTCTCGAAGGTCCGCTCGATCAGCTCGTCCCGGGCCTGGGTGAGGACCTGGATCGTCACGTCCTCGGGGACCAGGTCCTCCTCGATCAGGATCCGTACGAAGTCGAAGTCGGGCTGGGACGCGGACGGGAAGCCGACCTCGATCTCCTTGAAGCCGAGCGCCACCAGCAGCCGGAACAGCCGCCGCTTGCGCTGCACGTCCATCGGGTCGATCAGCGCCTGGTTGCCGTCTCGGAGGTCGACGCTGCACCAGGTCGGCGCGACCGTGATGGCGCGATCCGGCCAGCGCCGGTCCGGGATGTCCACCGGCGGGTAGGGCCTGTACTTGTTGATCGGCATTCGTTTCATTTCTTCTTTCTCTTTCTCGTCGCTTTTTCCATCGGCAATGAAAAGACCTCCTGTGGCGCAGTCGGCACAGGAGGTCTTCGCGGGCACCCACCGAAGGGCGCCCGCCTA
>JALZAP010000090.1 GCA_030948245.1 Candidatus Dormiibacterota bacterium
CTATTGGACTGCGGGCGGCCATTATCGCCACCGCCTCGTGGATCATGTCGCCGGCCGTCTCGCAAACGATGTGGCAGCCGAGCAACTGGCCGTCGTCGGCGGCGACCACTTTCACCTGGCCGATTGTCTGGCCGTCGATCTGGGCCTTCTCCGCATCCCGGACATGAGCCACGCCGATCCTGACCGAGTGCCCAGCCTCCCGCGCCTCCTGCTCGGTGATCCCGACCGAGGCGACCTCGGGGTCGGTGAAGGTGACCCGCGGCACGATCCGCGGCTCGTAGACCTCGGTCCCTTCGCCGGCAAGGGCGTTGCGAGCCGCGATCGGTCCCATCGCCGACGCGGTGTGGGTGAAGAGCAAGCCGCCGGTCACGTCACCTGCGGCGTACGCCCAAGGCTTGTTCGTCCTCAGATGCCGATCGACCTTGATGCCTTTTTTGTCCCATTCGATCCCAGCCGCGTCGAGGTCGTGCCAGGAACCGTCGAGACAGCGGCCGACAGCCACCAGGATCTCGTCCACCTCGAGCGGAGGGCCGGCCTCGAACTCCAGCGTCCGCCTCGAGCCCGAGCGTGACACCGCGCTGACCTTGGCCCCCAGGCGAACCTCGATGCCCTCGGCTTCGAAGGCCTCGCGCGCGGCGGCGCCCGACTCCGGCTCCTCCGGGGGAAGGAGTTGTTGCTCCGCCTCGACGATCGTCACCCGGACGCCGAAGCGGGCGAAGATCTGGGCGAACTCGCACCCGATCGGCCCGCCGCCGAGCACCGCCATCCGGCGGGGCAGCTCGCGCACCTCGAGCGCTGATTCGTTGTCCAGGTAGCCGGCCTCGACAAGTCCGGGGATCGGCGGGATGAAGGGTTCCAGGCCGGTCGCCAGGAGGACCGCCTTCGCCTCGATCGTCGTGCCGCCGACCTCCAGCCGCTGCTCACCGACGAGCATCGCCTGGGCCGGGTATTCGACGTCCACGCCTGCCTTTGTGAAGGGGGTCACGCCTTCGCGCAGCATCTCGTCGCGGACCCGGTAGGCGCGGCGGAGCACGTCACCCCATTCGAAGCGCGGTTCCGCCGGCTGGATGCCGTATTGGTTGGCGGTCCGCATCACCTGGGCGACTCGGGCGGACTTCACCAGGGCCTTGGTCGGGACGCAGCCGTGGTTGGTGCAAGTCCCTCCGAAATGGTGGGCCTCCACCAGCAGGATCGACGTGCGGCCGCCGTCGGCCACGCTCATGGCGGCTTCCGACCCCGCCGCACCCCCGCCGACGATAACGAGGTCGTATGCCGGCCGCACTGATGGGTGGCTTCTTTCTAGCCGACAGCCTCCGGCTGGGGCTGCTCCTGGTGCTCCTCGTGCCCGTTCTCGGCGTGGTGCTCCGACTCTGCGTTGGCGCCCTTGCCGCCGCCCACCGAGGGGCCGCCCATCTGGACGTTGCCGTTCAGCGTCGCACCGTCCTCGACGGTGAGCTTGCTGACGCGGACGTCGCCGTGGAGGCTGCCGGAGCCGCTCAGGGACAGGCGGCCGCGGGCGCTCACGTTGCCGTGGATGGTGCCCTGGACGGTGACATTGTTGCCTTCGACGACGGCCTTCACCGAAGAGCCGTTCTCGACCGCAATGTCGCCGGTCGCGTGTACCTCGCCCTCCACCTTGCCGGCGACCGTCAGGTCTCCGTCGAAGGTCAGCGAGCCGATCAGTTTGTCGCGCGGGCCGAGCGTGATCGAGTTGTGACTGTTGTCGCCTCGTGCCATGGGTATGCGCTCCTTGAATGCGGGGGGGCAGGGGCCATTCTAACCGCGCCCTAAGCTGTTGTCGGGCATGGAGCTGACCGGCGCCGACGAGCTCATCGAACACCTCGTCGAGTTCTACGACCGGATCGCCCCTGAATACGATGCGTGGGCAGGCGGCCTTCATGGCAGGGTAGCGGCCAAACTGGTCGGTGTCGCATCGCCACGGCGAGGTGACGCCGTTTTGGACGTGGGTTGTGGGACAGGCCTGGTCACCCACCTGCTGGCCGAGAAGGTCGGCGCCAAGGGAAGCGTGGTCGGCATCGACCTGAGCGCCCGGATGCTCGAGCTGGCGCGGCCTCGGGCGGAGCCCAACACCAAGTTCATGGCGATGGCGGCCGAGCACATGGTCTTTCGGGACCGCAGCTTCGACCTGATCACGTATGGCCAGTCGCTGCCTTACCTGATCGACCCGTTGGCCAGCCTCGAGGAGGCGTTTAGGCTCCTCCGGCCGCGAGGCCGGGTGACCCTGTCGCTCCATCGCCGAAGTCTCCAGACCGAGGCCCAGGATCTCTTCTACCAGGTCCTCGGCGAGCTCGCGGTACGCCACCACATGCGGGTTCCAGAGCATTCGCCCGAGCGATCGGAGTTCGGCGAGCCGGAGTACCTGGAGCAACTGCTTGGCGAGGTCGGCTTCGAGAAGGTCAAGCTGACCGAGACGGTGACCGGCGGCCGGACCCGCACGCCACGCGAATGGACCGAGCTCATGGCCGGGTCGGGCCCGCTCCCCAACACGCTGCTGCGCGTTCTCGGGCCGAGGCTGCGGGCCGAGTTCGAAACTGTCCTCGCCGAGCGGATGGCGGAGCTCGGCGACGACGCCTTCCGCTACCACTTCGCCTTCATCTTCGCGGCCGGCACGAGGCCCGGCAAGGGCGGCTGACTCCGGGATTCAGGTTCGGAACTCGACCTCCGGCCGACGCGAATCTAGACTCGCTGCGTCCCGTCCGCAGCCACTGGGGAGACCAGCCATGAGACGACGTTTGCCGCGCCTGCGCCTGCTTTGCGTAGGGATCATCGGCGCCATCGGTTGGGCGTCCGTACCGATCCCGGCTTCGGCCGCCGTCCCCCCCGTGGTCACCTGCGTCCCGAGCGCGACCGAGACAACCTGCACGGGCACCACGACCGAAGCCTCGGGCCTGACCTCGCAATTCAAGATCGAGGTTCCCTCGAATTGGAACGGAACCCTTGCCCTCTACAGCCACGGCTATTCCTTCGGGCCCAGCGCGGCGACCGACGTCGGCGACCCGGGCGCCGGCCAATGGCTCCTCGCCAACGGCTACGCGCTCGCGGGATCTTCCTATTCACGGAGCGGCTGGGCCCTGGAACAGGCCTTCCAGGACCAGATCGCGGTTCTCGACGTCTTTGCGGCCAAGTTCGGTAAACCGAAGCGCACCATCGCCTGGGGTCAGTCCCTGGGAGGGATGATCACCGCCGGTCTGGTCCAGCTCTTCCCCAACCGCTTCACCGCCGCGCTGCCGATGTGCGGGGTCGTCGCGGGTGGTGTCGGGGTCTGGAACCAGGGCCTCGACTCCGAGTTCGCATTCGAGAGGCTGCAGGCACCGGGCGCCTTCAGGCTGGTGAACTTCGCCAGCCTGGCCGATGCGGCCGGGGAGTTCGGCAAGGCCAATGCGGCGCTGGTCGCCGCCCAGGCGACGCCGCAGGGCAGGGCCCGGATCGCCCTCTCCGCCGCGCTCGCGGACGTCCCCGGTTGGTTCACCCCGGGCAGCCCCGAACCGGCGGCGACCGACTACAACACCCAGGAGGCCAACCAGTTCGCCTGGGACCAGAACCCCGACTTCCTCTTCGGCTTCTTCGGGCGTCAGGAGCTCGAGTCGAGGGCCGGCGGCAACGTCTCCTGGAACACCGGCGTCGACTACCGCGAGCAGCTGGCTCGCTCGACCGACCGTGCCGAGGTTGTCGCCCTCTACAGGGCTGCCGGGCTCGACCTTGCCAAGGAGCTCGACACCCTGAATGACAGCCGGCGGATCGCGGCCGATCCGAAGGCGGTCGATTACCTCTCCAAGTTCATCATCTACAACGGCGACCTGGACATGCCGGTGCTCACCATGCACACGACCGGAGATGGTCTGGTCGAGGTCACCGACGAGCAGGCCTACGCCGGCGTCGTCGCCAGCGCCGGGGATTCCAGCCTCCTGCGCGAGGTCTTCGTCCACCGCGCGGGTCACTGCACCTTCTCATCGGCGGAGACAGTTGCCGCCTTCCAAACCCTGGTCGAGCGGCTCGACAAGGGCCACTGGCAGGGCACCGATCCGACCGACATGAACGCCGATGCAGCCGCGTTGGGCACCCTTAACAACGCGCCGCCGAGCTTCATCCGCTTCCACCCCGGACAGTTCCTGCGCCGCTTCGACATCCGCGACGCCGGCGACCAGGAGGGAGACCGCGGCGGCGACGGCAACGACTAGCTAAGCCTTTCGTCTTCCTTAGACCCCTCGGGCCGTCGCCGGAGGGGTCTTTCCTTGCCGTGACCTGGTGCGCAGGGTCTTAACAGCACAGGTTTCGGTTGCGACCTCGAGGCTGCACGCTTCGCTCCGAAATTACGCGATTCGGAGGTGCGAAATGGTTCTTCTCGCGGCTACCAACGTTCAGCCGGTGCTGAACATAATCAACAACTGGATCTTCGTGGCCAGGGCGCTGGTCGGGTCGATCGGTGCGCTGGCGTTCGTCCTGGCCTTCCTCTGGAAGATGACGGCGGTGGAGCCGAAGACGGTGCTCCAGGCCAAGCAGTGGATCCAGCGGATCGTCGTCGGCACGATCGGCGTGGAGATGGCGTCCACCCTGGTCGACGTCCTCAAGGGCTCCCTTCCGGGCTAGCCGACCGTGATCTCGCCAATTCCTTCTATCGACCCCGTGAAGTGGCTCTGGGAGCTGGTGACGGCCGCCGTCACCAGCAGCGCTGGCCAGATCGCCGGGATCATCACCAACTTCCTCTTCTCGACCCGGGACGTCCTCGACGGCGGCCGGCCCTTCACGGATGGCTCGGTCATCGCCCGCTTCCAGCCCTCGGCGGTCGCCATCGCTGACGCCGCGCTGGCGGCGGCCGTGATCTGGGGCTCCTACCACATAATGTTCGGCCACGGGCTGCGGACCCTCTATTCGGTCCGCATCCTCCTTCCGCGGATGCTTCTGGCGGTCGTCCTGGCCAATTTCTCGCTTCCCCTCCTGCAGGCGGCGATCGACGTCAACAACGCGCTCTGCGCGGCTGTGCTCGGCATCGGGATCAGCTTCGATCCTTCGTCGATAACGGGCTTTCGGGATCTCGGGTCGGGGCCGGCCATGAGCACGATCGTGATCGCCGCACTCCTCGCCGGCTACGGGGTGCTGGCGGTTGCCTACGCGCTCCGCTACTCGCTCCTCATCGTTCTCGCCATCACGGCGCCGCTGGCGGCACTGCTGTTCGTGCTTCCCGACACCCACCACTACGCGAAGAAGTGGGGATCGCTCTTCGTGTCGACGCTGCTGATGCAGCCGGTCCAGCTGCTGATCCTCCAGGTCGGGCTGCAGCTCGATCTGGGCACCGCCAGCTGGAACCCGGGACGCCATCTCTTCGCCCTGGCCACCCTGCTTCTCGCCTTCAAGGTGCCGGGAGCTCTACACGCGACCTCGAGCGTGGGCACCCACGCGATGACGACGGTGAAGCACTACGCCCACATGGTCACCCACGGCATCGGCCACGTCGCATGACACCGCCTTCCATCGTTGTCACGGTCCTCGGCGTCTTGGTTTTCATCTTGCTCGCCGCCCATCGCCCCGGCGGGCCCGTGGTGATCGTGCCCGGCGCCGTCGAGACGCAGCCATTCGGCTGCACGGCGCTGGAATTCGAGCCGGTGATGCCCGCCTGCCGGGGCGGCCATTTCCATTCCGGCATCGATCTCGCAGCGCCGGCCGGAACGGCGGTATTCGCTCCCGACGGCGGCGTGGCATCTGTCGGTGCCGGCGGACCCTGTGGAATCCACGTCGTACTCCGGCACGGAGGCGGCGTCGAAACGCTCTACTGCCACCTCCTCAACGCGACTGTCGCCGACGGCCAGCCGATCGCCGCCGGTGAGCGGATCGGCAGCGTCGGCAGCAGCGGTAATTCGACCGGTCCCCATCTCCACTTCGAGGTCCACCGCGACGGCCGGGCGGTGGACCCAGCCGGCTGGCTGCTCCCAACCCCGGTCACCACCAAGCACAGCGGAGGCATGTAGAAGCGCGATGGTCAACAAGGTCCACCTGCTCGGTAACCTCACCGCGGATCCCGAGGTGCGCGCGACGCCTGCCGGGCTCCAGGTCGCCAACATCCGGATCGCCACCAACACCTACGCCGGCCACGACGATGCCGGCAACCGGAAGGAGCACACCGACTTCCACCACCTGGTGATGTTCGGCCGCCAGGCCGAGGTTGCCGGCGAGTACCTGCGGAAGGGACGGCTCATCTACGCCGACGGCCGCCTCCAGACCCACTCCTGGGACGACAGCGAGGGCAAGCGCCACTGGTCGACGGAGGTCATCGTGGACTCCTTCCAGATGGTCGGGCCGAAGCCGGAGGAGGCAGCCTGATGCGAGACCGGCCGGGCGGCGGCGGCATCGACGTCGCCGCCTGGCCCCGGGTCAGCCGGCGGGGGTGAGCCCGGTGAAGTCGTTGTCGATCGTTCGGTGCCCTCCATCCCGAGTCCCTCCCAGGCTCCAGCTCCGGGAATAGGCGGTGCTCTTCTGCGAGAGCGGGCGCCCGGCCCTGTCCGAGGTGGTCAGGGTGGCGGTGCCGGAGATGGTCACGCCGAGCAGCCGGGATGCCTGGGTGCTGAACTTGGGCAGGAACAGCTGGAGCGTGGCCTGGTCGAAGCTGTAGCTCGTCGTCACCACCGTGCCCGCCGACTGGTCGCGGCCGATGTCATCCGCGAACGGCTTGAGGCCGTCGGCGATGGCCCCAGTACCGGCGAGGGTCGGATCCTGGGTCCGGCGGGCCTCGGCTTCGATGATCAGGTCGAGAACCAGGTCGTGACC
>JALZAP010000091.1 GCA_030948245.1 Candidatus Dormiibacterota bacterium
TGCCCGGGGTGCTCGGCGAGGCGGCCGGCCCGGCGATCAGCGGCATCTCAGCCGATCTCCTCGGCAAGCCCGGCGCCAATGGCGACACGGCGTCCTTCCGGGTGGCGGTCGGCTCCATCAAGGCCCGGATCGCGGAGCTGATCGCCGCCGGCCACCCTCCCGATTCCGTGGCGGCCGTGATCTTCAACCCCGGTGCGCCCGGCCAGCGCAAGCTGGTCGCGACCCTCCGCAAGCTGGCCGCGTCGGGAAGCGGTGAGCAGGATGGCGAACTGATCCTCGTCGTCGGGCCCGGGGTCGAGCGGGGGAACCGCCTCGACAGCCTGGCCGGGAGGCCGCTCCACGGGCGGCGCGTGCTGGTCACCAGGGCGCGCCAGCAGGCCGAGGAGTTCCACCGCCATCTCGCCGACCTCGGCGCCTGGGTCATCGACATCCCGACCATCGAGGTGCGGCCGGTCCGCGTCGACGCGGTGGTCCGGGACGCGATCTCCCGGCTGGAGGTGACCCAGCTGGTGGTCTTCGCGTCGGCGAACGCCGTCGACATCTTCTTCGACATGCTTTTCGAGCTCCGCCGAGACGCCCGGTCGCTTCGCAACTCCCGGCTCTGCGCGATCGGGCCCGAGACCGCGCGCACCCTCGAGGCGCACGGCCTCCGTCCCGAGCTCGTCTCCGGCGAGTACACGGCGGAGGGCCTGGCTGAAACCCTCGGCAACCTGGACCTGACCAATGCCCGGATCCTGGTGCCGCGCGCCCGCGGGAACCGGGACAGCCTGCCCGCCATCCTCGCCAAGCGGGGCGCCGTCGTCGAGATACTGCCCGTCTACGAGCTGGCCTGCCCGGTGGGTGCCGCGGACGCCCTCCACAAGCTCTTTGCCAAGCATCCGGCCGATGTCGTCACCTTCACCAGCAGCGCGACGGTGATCAACTTCGCCGGCGCGTTCAAAGCCGGGGACCTCGAGGCGCTGCTCGCCCGGACGAAGGTCGCCTGCATGGGCCCGGTGACGGCTGACACCGCCCGCAGGCTCGGGATGAGGGTCGATATAATCGCCGGCGAATACACGGCTCGCGGGCTGGCGCGGGCCGTCGCGAGTCATTTCACCGCATGAGCCAAAGCCTCCCCGAACGCCAGGTGATCTCCCGCCGGCGGGCCCGCCGCGCCCCGGCGCCGGCGCCGGCCGCGGGCGCCCCCGAGCAGCCGACCGTAAGCTGGGGCTCGCTCCTCGCCTTCGCCATCGTCGTCGCGATCGTCATCGGCGCCGGTTATGCCCTCGGCCGCGCCATCACCGTCCAGCCGAGCGGCAAGTTGGCCAACTGCCGGACGGCGGCACAAACCGGCCCCCACACCTTCGCGGGGCCGCCCTCGATGTGCATCGACACCAGCAAGACGTATATCGCCAAGCTGAGCACGACCGCGGGCCAGATCGACTTCGTGATGGTCGCCGCCAAGGCTCCCAAAACCGTCAACAACTTCATCGTGCTTGCCGTGAACGGCTACTACAACGGCCTCGCCTTGCATCGGGTCGAGAGCTGGGTGGTACAGGGGGGCGACCCCCAGGGCGACGGGCGCGGCGGCCCGGGCTACACGCTTCCCGAGGAGACCAACGACCTGCCCTGGACAGCCAATGCGGTGGGCATGGCACGCAACCCGTCCGATGGAATCAACGGGAGCCAGTTCTTCATCCTCAAGACAGACTGGCCGTTTCCCGGTCCGGGCACCACCACCTTCAACAACTTTGCGACAGTGCTCGGCGGCACCCAGATCCTGTCCACCCTTAAGTCGAGCGACCGCATAACGTCGATCGCGGTCACGATTCAGTAAATTCTGTACAGGAAGCCGGGCAGCGTCCGGCAATCGTGGCAAGATAGGTTGCAAAGATGGGAATCTTCAACCACTGGTATCTGATCCTGATCCTCGTCGTGGTCCTGATCATCTTCGGCCCCGGCAAGCTTCCTCAGATCGGCGGGGCGGTCGGCAGCGCCATCAAGGAGTTCCGCAAAGCGACGACGGAGCTGAAGGACGACATCACCCGCTCGACCGAGCAGCAGGACGCCGAGACTCCGGCAACCGGCGCCGATTACCCGCAGCCCGCGGCGAGCACGGCAACCAAAGCCGAGCCCGAGGCCAAGAAGGAAACCGCCGAGGCCCCCAAGGCCTGATCGGTAGCTAGCTTGCCCCGGCACGACGGGCGGGCCCCCGACCAGCTGCGCCCGGTCCGCATCCAGGTGGGCACCAACGTCCACGCCGAGGGCTCCTGCATCGTCGAGTTCGGGCGGACCCGGGTCAACGTCACAGCGACCGTCGAGGACCGGGTGCCGCCGCATCGGCGCGGTACCGGCCTGGGATGGATCACCGCCGAGTACTCGATGCTGCCCCGCGCCACCCACGACCGGGGGTCCCGGGAGGCCACCCAGGGCCGGATCGGGGGCCGCACCCACGAGATCCAGCGGCTGATCGGCCGGTCGCTCCGGGCGGCCGTCGACATGCGCCGGATCGGGGAGCGGACGCTCATCCTCGACTGCGACGTCCTCCAGGCTGACGGCGGCACCCGGACCGCCTCGATCACCGGCGCATTCGTGGCGATGGCGGACGCGATCGGCAGGATGCGCAAGGCGGGCATGCTCACCGCCGAACCGGTCCGGCAGCACGTTGCCGCGATCTCCTGCGGCATCGTGGAGGGCGTCGCCGTGCTCGACCTCGACTACGCCGAAGACTTTGCGGCGGAGACCGACCTTAACTGCGTGATGGGCGAGGATGGCCGCCTGATCGAGATCCAGGCCACCGCCGAGGGCCAGCCCTTCAGCCGCGCGGAGCTGGACGAGATGCTGTCGTTGGCGGAGAAGGGGATCAGCGAGCTGATCGCCGCCCAGAGGGAGGTGTTGAAGCTCACTTGAGCTCCCTCCGCCTGGTCCTTGCCACCGGCAACCTGGGCAAGCTCCGCGAGTATGAGGAGATCCTCGGCCCGGACGGCTACGAGATCGTCCCCTTTGCGACCGAGGTGGAGGAGACGGGTGCGACCTACGCCGAGAACGCGGCTCTCAAAGCGGTTGCCGCCCTGGAAGCGACCGGGCTGCCCTCGCTCGGGGACGATTCGGGAATCGAGGTTGACGCCCTCGGCGGCTTTCCCGGGCTCCGCTCGGCACGCCTGGGGCCAACGCAGGTCGAGCGCACCGCGACGCTGCTCGAGATGCTGGCCAACGAGCCGCGGCCGTGGGCGGCTCGCTTCACTGCAACGATCGCCCTCGCCACGCCGGGCGAGCCGGTCCGCACGGTCGAGGGAGAGGTCCGCGGTGAGGTTGTGCCGGAGTGGCGGGGCGAGGCCGGCTTCGGCTACGACCCGGTCTTCTTCGTCCCCGAGATCGGCCTCACCTTCGGCGAGATGGACCGGCCGACCAAGCATCGCCTGAGCCATCGTGGAGCGGCGATCCGAGCCCTTCTGGACAGTGGCTGGTTGTTGTGATGCGCGCGACGTCAGGCCCGCTCCGGCTGACGTTTTCTCCTAGCCGGTAACCCCAGCCGGGGTCTTTGCGGTCGCCGCGGTGCCGTGGGCCACGCCCGGCATCCGGAGGTCCACCCAGTTGGCCAGGGCGAGGACCGACGCCGGGTCGACGACGGCGGCCGGGCGCCGCTGCCTCGTCCAGAAGGCGAGGCCGTCCTCGAGCCGGCGGATGTGCTGCTCGATCGGCTGGCTGCCGCCGCCGCGCATGCCCTGGAGGATGTGGAGACTGCCGGCCAGGAGCTCCTCGTAGACCGAGATCCAGAGCTCGACGTCGCCTTCCTGGATGTGCACCGGATCCTCTCCGGGAAGCAACGAGTCGTCCAGTTGCGGCTTCATCAGCGAAGCCTTGGCCCGCTGCCGTAACAACTGCAGTAACTAATATCACCGACCCGAAGGACCGACGCCCAGACCCCGAAGTAGACTTTCGCAGCCGCCTTCTTCTTTACGGCGGGCGGTAGCTTAGCCCGGCAAAGCGCCTGGTTTGGGACCAGGAGATCGCGAGTTCGAATCTCGCCCGCCCGACCATCTGGCCGCAAAAGGGCCGTGCCGCCGCCTGCAGCGGCGAACAGCCCGCGGTCAGCCCCCCGGACGATGCTGGCCGGTCCCGGCAATCTCCCCTATCGAAAGGTGTAAGGAAGGGGGTGAAACGGGCACAGTAAGGGCATGGAAAAGGCAATCTTCGGAGCGGGTTGTTTCTGGCAGGTCGAGATCGACTTTGCCAACGTCGAAGGAGTGACGGCGACGGCCGTCGGTTATTCGGGCGGCCACGTCGCCATGCCGAGCTACCAGGAGGTATGCGGCGGCCGCACCGGCCACGCCGAGGTCGTGGAGGTTGAGTACGACCCCGCGAAGGTCGGCTACGACCAGCTGCTGGACGTCTTCTGGGAGAGCCACGACCCGACCCAGGTCAACCGGCAAGGTCCGGATGTCGGGCACCAGTACCGCAGCGCCATCTTCTACACGACTCCCCAGCAGCACGAGGCGGCCCTGGCGTCGAAGGCTCGCGTCCAGGCACAGTCCAGCCGCGCGATCGCGACCGAGATCACCGAGGCGAGTGAGTTCTACCCGGCCGAGGATTACCACCAGCGCTACCTTGAGAAGCGCGGGATGGCCACCTGCCGTGTGCCGGCGAGGATCTGAATATGAAGACACGCGTCAACAAGTCCGAAGCCGAATGGCGGGCTGAGCTGACGCCGCTCCAGTACCACGTCCTCCGGGAGAAGGGCACCGAGCGGCCTTTCACGGGCGAGTACGAGCAGGTCGACACGATCGGCGACTACCTCTGTGCCGGCTGCGGCGCCAGGCTCTTCGAGTCGGGCACCAAGTTCGACGCCCACTGCGGCTGGCCGAGCTTCTCGGCTCCAGCGCCGGGGGCGCCGGTCGCTGAGGAGACCGACCGCAGCCACGGCATGGTCCGGACCGAGGTCAACTGCGCCGAATGCGGAGGGCACCTGGGGCACGTCTTCGACGACGGCCCGGCGCCGACCGGCCTGCGCTACTGCATCAACTCGGCATCGATCAAGCTCGACCCGAAGCCATAACCTTTCACCCTCTGCTGAATGAGGGTGACAACCGTCGACTACCACTGCGCCGGCGAGCCTTTCCGGATCGTGCTCGCCGGCGCACCCGATCTGCAGGGGTCGACGATCCTCGAGAAGCGTCGCTGGGCGCTCGAGCACTGCGACCAGGTCCGCAAGCTGCTCGTCAACGAGCCGCGTGGCCATGCCGACATGTATGGCTGCTTCGTCACCGCCCCTGAGGATGACGCGGCCGACCTCGGCGTCGTCTTCTTCCACAACGCCGGCTACAGCACCGCCTGCGGCCACGGCACCATCGCACTGGTCAGCTGGGCGATCGAGAGCGGCCGGATCGCCGCGGTCGAGCCGGAGACCCGAGTCATCGTCGACGTTCCCAGCGGCCGCCTGGCGACCGTGGCCAGGCTCGAGGCCGGCCGCGCCCGCAGCGTTCGCTTCCGCAACGTTCCCGCCTACGTCCACTCGCGCGCGCTGAAGATGGGCCGCTTCACGGTCGACGTCGCTTACGGCGGTGCCTTCTATGCGATCGTCCCGGCGGCCCAGGCCGGGCTACGAGTCGAGCCCCGGCATCTGCCCCAGCTGATCGAGCTCGGCCGGGGCCTGAAGCAGCACATCGAGGCCGAGCACCAGGTGCGGCATCAGCTTCAGCCGGAGATCGAAGGCATCTACGGGGTGATCTTCACCGAGGGCGACCGCAACGTGACCGTGTTCGCCGATGGGGAGGTCGACCGCTCGCCCTGCGGCAGTGGTACCTCCGCCCGGCTGGCCCTCCTTGACGCATCGGGTGAGCTCCCCCGAGGCCACACGCTGACGCATCGCAGCATCGTCGGCTCCACCTTCCTCGGCCGGGTGGTGGAGGATGCCCCGGGAGGGGGTGTCATCACCGAGGTGGAGGGCAGCGCGCACCTGACCGGCAGGCACGACTTCGTCCTCGAGCCGGACGACGAGCTCGGGACCGGCTTCCTGCTCCGGTAGCCCGCAACCCCTCCGCTCAGAGCCGACCTGTCGGGTCCTCCCGAAGGCGCTACGGGCTAGGTGATTTCCGAGAAGCGGACCGCCAATCGCGCAATGTGCATCGCGGCGCGGTCGAAGTCCTTCAGGCGCATGAACTCGTTGGGGCTGTGGGCCCGGTTCATCGCGCCCCAGCCGACGCCCGGCGCCACCACCGGCACGCCACGCTCGGTGAACAGGTACATCGGCGTCGTGCCGCCCGAGAGGGGTGTCACCCGCGCTGGTTTGCCGTAGATCTCGGCGCCGATCTCCCCGTTCAAGCGGACGATCGCGGCGTCGGGATCCGTGATGCCGGGCCGCTCGGCGCCGAGGACCTCGATCGCGACGCCGCCGAACCCATATGCGTCGAGATGGCGGCGGAGCTTGGCGTGGATGTCGTCGGGATCCTGGTCGGGGACGAGGCGGAAGTCGAGCTTGGCAGAGGCCCGCGCGGGTATGACCGTCTTGGAGCCCTCGCCCTGGTAGCCGGCGCCAAGACCGGCGATGTTGGCGGTGGGGGAGAAGTAGGCGCGGTTGACGTCGGTGACGCCGCCGAGGAGGTCGTGGAGGCCAAACTCCTCGCGGATGTCCGCCGCCCCCTTCGGAATCGCCTTGAGCATCTCCACCTCGCGGGCGGTGGGTGGCCGGACCGCGTCGTAAAATCCGCGGACGAGGATCCGCTCGTCGGGGCTCTTCAAGCT
>JALZAP010000092.1 GCA_030948245.1 Candidatus Dormiibacterota bacterium
GGCCGGCACCCGCCAGATCTCCGGCGCCCGGGTCCGGGGCGGGAGGCGGGCACCGAGGGCGGCCCGGTCGACCAGCCAGTCCGGCTGTGGGTAGCTGCCGACGACGGTTGTCAGCAAGATGCCTTCGTCGCTCACCGGCTCAGTGCCTGCGGGGTCCCGGCCGCCGGGCGAGGACGGTCGATGCACCAAAATCCTCGCCGCCCGCCAGCACACGCCGGGCGGCGAAGTCCAGGTCCCGATCCGCCCCCGGGATCCCAGTGACCCGGAGCAACCGCAGCCCCAGCCACGGGAGCAGCCATTCGGTCAGCTGTAGCGCCTGGCGATAGCCCGCGTCGGGCAGGGCCCTCTCCGCCCCGCCCCCACCGCTGGCGATCCAAAGCCTGGCGACGCCCTCCTCGCGGAGGATCGAGCTGATCCGGACCAGCACTGCGCGGAACATCCCCCGTCGCCGGTGGGCGGGCAGCGTCAGGCAGTTCCAGACGTACGCCTCGCCGACCTCGGGTGTGAGCTCGACGCGGATCTCGCCGATCCACTCGGCGCTGCTCGAGACCCAGCCGTATGCGGCCACCTCCCCGCCGCTCAAGGCGGCGAAGGCGCGGCAGCCCCGCACGAACCGGTGGCCGGCCAGCACGCCATCGCTCGCCATCGCCGCGATCAGACCGCCGGCCGCGTCCGGCACCACCTCCCTCACGTCGGCCGCGGGAAGGTTGGGCGGCGGCCTCCAGCCGGCGAGGTCCGCCGCCCACAGAGTGAACCCGCTCAGAACCGGAAGAAGAGGCCGCGGACCTTCTCGATCACCTCCGGGTCGCCGGTCGCGGACCCGCCCGGGAAGCGCCCGAACACTGTCAGCACGAAGTCCGACGGCGTGTAGCGGAAGACCGCGTCGGCGCCCTTGAAGTCGCTCGTCTCCGGAACGGCCGACCACTGGCCGTCCTTGACCGTGGCCCGCCACTTGCCGCCCCAGGGCCCCGAGACGTCGATCCCGTAAACGGCGTCGACGCCCTTCGCCGAGTTCTGGTCGACGGTGTACTGCATGATGATGAAGCAGTAGGGGATCAGGATCCCCGCCGATGCCTCATCGATCTCGGCCAGCTTGTCCCCCAGCCCGTACTCGATGTCGTAGGGATGGATGCCGTAATCCATTATGTGGAAGGCGGGGTAGAAGCCGGCCGGCACCGGGCCCATGTAGGGGTGGGTCACCAGCATGCTAGTCCACTCTTCGGGTGTCAGCGCGGCAAAGATCGCGTCCATCTTGGCCGCGTCGTCCTTGAGCCGGGCAAGCGCCTCCTCGCGGGAGAGCTTGCGGAAGTCGAGCGCGTGGTCGTTGAGCGTCTCTCCCATCACCTGGAGGCCGAGCGCGCCGGGCGCCTCGCCCTTCTTGGCGGCCTCCCAGCGACCGAGGTAGCCCTCCGTCACGTCGATCATGTGGCCGACGAGGTCGCGCACCTCCCACTCCGTGCAGCGGGTCTGGACGTTCCAGTTCTTCGGATCCTCGGCGAGGTCGAAGAACTTCTTGCGGTCCCGCCGCATGACGTCCAGCACGACGTCCTTGCCCTCCGCCGCCATCGGGTTCACCGGCGCTATGACTGTGCTCATTCGACTGACCCCCTCCTTATGAGGAAAGAACTCAACGGCCGTCCGATTTCCCAACCCTGTCGCGGCGCGGCAGCGCCGCCATCAAGTGCCGGACGTGGTCCAGCTCGTCCGCATTCACCTCGTGTCCCAACCCGGGATAGAGCTTGACCGCAACCCTGCCGCCAAGCGCCTCGAGGACCTGGCCGGCCTCGACCACGCGTCGCGCCGGGATGTGCGGGTCGACGTCGCTGCAGCCGAGGAAGACCGGCGTCGCCTCCAGCGACCCCGGGTAGTCGCGAGGGGTGTCGTCAGGCCCGATCAAACCGCCGCTCAGCCCGACCAGGCCGCCGTACCGGCGCGCATTGCGGGCGGCGAACTCGAGCGCGAGGCAGGCGCCCTGGGAGAAGCCGAGCAGGATCACGCTCTCGGCGGGTACGTGCTCCTCGACCGTCGCGAGCACCCGGCCAACCGTCTCCAGCGCCGAAGAGAGCCAGGGCTCGTTGCTCGCCAAGGGCTCCATGAAGCGATTCGGGTACCACGCGTTGCCGTCTGCCTCGGGGGCCAGATAGGCGAAGTCGGGGTCGGCCACCTCGGCGGCGATCGTCATGATGTCGTGCGCCGATGCACCCCGTCCGTGGACCAGGATCATCGCAGCGGAGGCATTCTCCAGCGGCTCGCCCGCGAGGAGCAGCGGCCGGCCGTCGTGCGGCCCGGCCATCAGCGACCCGTCCCGGGCGCCGTCGTCACCGGCACCGCGATCGGCGGCAGGTTGACCTTCAGCGACTCCCGGCGGTGCTCGTGCTGGGGCGGCAGCTGGAGCCCCGAGCCGAGTGCATCCTCGGACTCGTCGACGGTGAAGCCAGGCTGATCGGTGGCGATCTCGAAGAGGACGCCGCCCGGCTCGCGGGAGTAGATGGAGCGGAAGTACTTTCGCTCGATCACCGGCGTGACCGTCTGGCCGGCCGCCACCAGCGTCTCGCGCAGGGCCTGTTCGTGAGCGTCGTCGAAGGCCCGCCAGGCGACATGGTGCACGGTGCCCGTCGCCTCCTCGCCGATCTCCACGGTCGGGTCGGCGACGAGGTCGAGTACCGCGTTGGGGCCGCCCGGCCCGGTCTCGAAACGGACTCGACCGCCCTCCCGGGCAGTCTCCCGAAAGCCCATCGTCTCGGTGAGGAACCGCGCCGTCGGCTCCTCCTCGGCGACCGAGAGCCGCACTGAATGGAAGCCGCGGACCTGGTTCTCGGCGGCAACCGGGCTGTCCGGCCAGACGCTCCACCGGTCGTCGGAGGACTGGCCGACCAGCTCGAGCTGGATCTGGTCGGGGTCGCGCAGAGCGATGACGCCGGCGCCGAAGCGCTCGCTCCGCGACGCCTCGACGCCGAGCGCATGGAGGCGGCCGGACCAGAAGTCAAGCGATCGCTCGGGCACGGCGAAGGCGATCACCGTCACCTGGCCGTTGCCGGCCGGCCGCCAGGGAAGGTGGTGCCAGCCGAAGAACGTCATCGCGGTGCCCGGCGTGCCGACCCGGTCGCCGAAATAGATGTGGTAGGTGTCGGGAACGTCGAAGTTGACGCTCTGTTTGACGAAACGGAGCCCGAGCACGCTGACGTAGAAGTCGACGCACCTCTGGACGTCACCTGTGATCGAGGTGAGATGGTGGATGCCCGGGACGTTATCCGGCAATTGGCTGCAATTCCCTCAACCCAAGCCCGCTGGCGTTGGGGCCATCTTAGTTGCGGACGGAAACAGTGTCGACAGGGGAATTGGCGGGCTCAGCCCGGTCGCAGGTGCTCCGACGCCTCTTCCTCCACCCGGGACCAGATCTCGCCCGCCATCGGCTCCCGCAGCTCCTCCTGGAGGTGCGCTACGAGCCCGATCGCGCGGGCCATCACCGCCAGTCCCCGGCAGACCTGCCAGGGCAGCTCGAGCTCGCTGGCGATGGCTCCGATCGCCCCGGTCGCATTGACCGGCAAGGGCTTTCCGCTGGCCCGCGTCATCGCGTCCCCGATGAGCTCCATCAGCTTTACGTAGCGGCCATGGAAGCCGTTCTCGGCGGCAACCTGGAAGAGTCTCGGAACACGCGGATCGATCGGCTTGTGGACCGGATGTCCGAGGCCCGCGACGAGCTTGCCGGCGGCGTGCCGCTCGGCGACCAAACGCTCTGCGAGGGCGGTCAGGTCGGTGTTGGGCGGCGCGTCGGCGAGCACTTCCTGGAGCATCCGGGCGGCCTCGTCGATGGGCCCGCCGAAGCGGTCGCCGAGGCCGAGCAGCCCGGCGGCGACAGCACCCTGGAGCGATTCCGGGGCACCCAGGTAGGTGAGGCGCGCGGCGATCGCGCTGGGTGTCATCCCATGCTCGACGAGGGTGATCGCGATGGCGTTGAAGACGGCCGACTCGGGCGCCGAGGGGAGCCGGCCCTTCAGCTCGAGGAACGCCATGTCGCCGAGCGACACCCTGCCGATCAGCTCCTCGGCGAGGTCGTGGCCGCGGACGACGATCCGGTCCGGCGTGCTCCAGCCGAGGTCGCTCCGCAGCCTTCCCCGGCCGCCCTCGCTCAAGGCCTCGTCACGGTCAGCCGGGTCTTGTAGCCGCTGTCGCCGAACTTCGCCTCCGGGATCAGCGTGACCCGGCAGCGGAAGGTCAGCCGGGCGCGGACCTCGGCCTCGATCCGGGCCGCAAGGTCGGAGTTGACGGTCGCGTGGTCGGGTATCTCCACCTCGATCGGGATCGGCGGCGTCACGGCCACGCCCATCCCGCTTCGGATGACGCGCGCGCGACCCGTCACGGCGGGCCGGAAGTCGCCGACGACGGCCAGGATCGCGGTTGGGTAGACGTTCACGCCGCGGACGATGAAGACGTCGTCGCGGCGCCCGATGCAGCGCATCCGGAAGCTGGTCCGGCCGCATTCACAGGACGTCCCCTCGATCCGGACGATGTCGGCGCTCAAGAAGCGGACGACCGGCATCGCCTCGCGGACGAGGCTGGTGTAGGCGATCTCGCCGACGGCGCCGACCTCGATCGGAATCGGCTCCCGGCTCTCGGGGTCGACCAGCTCGGGCCAGATCAGGCCGGTGCCGCAGAAGTGCATCCCCAGCTGGCGCGGGCACTCGCCGAAGAGGGAAGGCGCGACGTCGCCGATCCCCATCACCTCGTTGACGGTCACGCCGAGCACGTCCTGGATGTGGTCCCGGATCTCCGGGATGCCGCCTCCCGGCTCGCCGCCGGTGACGATGTGGTTCAGCGCCAGGGAGCGCGGGTCGGCGTCACTCTGCTCGAGCCGGTTGGCCAGGTATTGGGCGAAGGAGGGCGTGCCCATGAGGGTGTCGGCGAGGCCGGCCCGAAGCCCGAAGAGGACCCGGTCGGTGTCGCCCGGACCCACCGGCACCGAGCGGGCGCCGATCCGGCTGAGGACGAAGTGGGT
Source organism: Candidatus Dormiibacterota bacterium (assembly GCA_030948245.1). GTDB lineage: Bacteria > Chloroflexota > Dormibacteria > Dormibacterales > Dormibacteraceae > UBA6019. Next base: position 4,997 of record JALZAP010000092.1, read on the forward strand.
GTGCCCGGCGACGAAGGGGCCGGCGCCAAAAGTCGCGACCACGCCGCTGTGGTCGTGGATCCCTGTCGCGTAGTAGGTGCGGGTGCCGATCGCGGTCCAGGTGTCGATGTCGGCGCGGGTGAGGGCGATGACGCTCGGCGCGCCGGTGGAGCCGCTGGTCTGGTAGACGCGCTTCACCAGCGGGGCGGGGACGCTCAGGTTGCTCCCGAAGGGCGGGCCGTCGTCGATCGCCTGCTTCAGCTCGTCCTTGGTCGTGAAGGGAAGCCGGTGGAGATCGGCCAGCTGGGGAGGGTTCGCGCCGGCAATCGCCTCGCGGAGCTTGCGCCGGTAGAAGTTCGAGCCGTCGAGCAGGTGCGCGAGCTGCTTGTCCCAGGCGGCGGAGGCGCGGGCGAAGGATTCCTCCGGCGGGGCGGTCTCGACCTCGCGGTCCCAGATCCAGTCCCGCTCGCAGTCGTCGCCCTTCAGCCGGCCGGCCGCGCTCTGCTTCTCGTCCGAGATCACTGCCGCGAGGTTAGCCGAAGAGGCAGAGCATCTCGTAGGTGATGTGCGCCGCCGCGATCGCGGTGATCTCGGCGTGGTCATACGCCGGCGCCACCTCGACGACGTCCCCGGCGACCAGCTGGACACCCTTCAAGCCGCGGAGGATGGCGATCGCCTCCCGGCTGCTCCAGCCGCCCGCCTCCGGCGTCCCCGTGCCGGGAGCGAAGGCGGGGTCGAGGAGGTCGATGTCAAACGACAGGTAGACGGGCGCCCCGGCCACCTTCTGGCGAACCTCCTCCGCGATCGCCGCCCCGCCCCGGGAGTCGATCGCCCGCCCGTCGATCAGGTGGAACCCGAGGCGGGCGTCGGCGGTGAGGTCGTCGTCCGAGAACTGAGGCCCTCGGGTGCCGACATGGACGGCGCGGGTGAGGTCGAGCAGGCCCTCTTCCGCGGCCCGCCGGAAAGGAGTGCCGTGGGTGTAGCGGGCGCCGCCGAAGTAGGTGTCCCAGGTGTCGAGGTGGGCGTCGAAGTGGACCAGGGCGAGCGGCCCGTAGCGCTCCTTTGCAGCCCGCAGCAGCGGCAGCGCGATGGTGTGGTCGCCGCCGAGGGCGATTATGTGATCGGCGCGTGCGAAGGTCGCGGTGGCGGCCCGCTCGATCTCGGCGATCGCCTGCTCGATGCTGAAGGGCGTGCAGGCGACGTCGCCGGCGTCGGCGACCTGGCGGCTGCTGAACGGCAAGCTGCCGGTCCAGGCGTTGTAGGGACGGAGCAGCTTGGACCCCATCCGGATCGCCGCCGGCCCGAACCGCGCGCCCGGCCGGTACACGACGCCGCTGTCGAAGGGAACGCCGAGGATGGCAACCGCGGCGCGGCCGACCTTCTCGAGGGTCGGCAATCGGGCGTAGGTGTCAGGCTGGGCGAAGCGTGGGACGGCGAGGGCGTCGACCGGGCCGATCGGTTCCCGCTTCTCCTCCCCCACGCCGCGCATTTAAGCGCGTCAGGGGGGTAGGCCGCGCGCAGGCTTGCCGAGCACGGCCGATAGGGGAGACGTCCCACCTCTTAAGCGGGTAGGCCGCGCCCAGGCTTGCCGAGCACGGCCGATAGGGGGACGTCCCCACTATTAAGCGGGTAGGCCGCGCGCAGGCCTGCCGAGCACGGCCGACAGGGGGG
>JALZAP010000093.1 GCA_030948245.1 Candidatus Dormiibacterota bacterium
AGCTCGAGAAGCGCTCGAGCGCCGGCAGCAGCGGCTTCTGAAACCGCCCGCCCCAGAGTTTGCCCTTGCTCAGGGAGCGAGCCTCTTGACCTCGCCGAGGAGGCCCGCCAGGTCTCGGGTGTGAAGGCGGCCCTGCACCTCGGACGCCGTCCGCACCCCCTGGCCCCAGAGCTTGATGAAGCCGGCCGCCGCGGTCTGGTCGAAGGTGTCGCCCTTGCCGTAGGTTGCCAGCGACAGCTGGTAAAGCTGCTCCGGGCCCTTCCGGCCCACAACCTGGGACGAGCCCCGGTACAGCTTCAGCCGGACGTCGCCGGTCACGTGTCGCTGGGTTTCGGCGACGAAGGCGTAGAGCGCGTCCCGGAGCGGGCTGAACCAGAGACCGTCATAGACCATCTGGCCCCACTGCTGGGCGACGACGTCCTTGAAGCGGGCGACGTCCTTGGGCAGTGTGATGTCCTCGAGCGCCTGGTGGGCCTGGAGCAGCAGCACGGCCGCCGGCGCCTCGTAGATCTCCCGCGACTTGATCCCGATCAGCCGGTTCTCGAGGTGGTCGATCCGGCCGACGCCCATCTCGCCGCCGACCTGGTTCAGCCGGGTGACGATCTCGAGCGCGTCGAGCGGCCGGCCATCGATGGCGGTCGGCAGCCCCGCCTTGAAGGAGATCTCGACGTAAGCCGGCTCCTCCGGGCAGTCGCGCGGGTCGCGCGTCCACTCGAACACCTCGGGTGGAGGCTCCGCCCAGGGATCCTCGAGGGCGCCGGCCTCGATCGAGCGTCCCCACAGGTTCTCGTCGGTCGAGTAGGGCGACTCCACCGAGGCGGGCACCGGGATGCCGTGCTCGCGGGCGTAATCGATCTCGTCGTCGCGGTTCATCCCCCACTCCCTGACCGGCGCCACGACGAGGAGGTCGGGCGCCAGGGCGGCTGTCGAGACGTCGAAGCGGACCTGGTCGTTGCCCTTCCCGGTGCAGCCGTGGGCGATCGCCCTGGCGCCTTCCTGGCGCGCGATCTGGACCATCTGGGCGGCGATCAACGGACGGCCAAGCGCGGTTGCCAGCGGGTACTCCTTCTCGTACACGGCACCCGCCTGCAGCGAGGGCCAGACGAAGTGCTTCAGGAAGGGAACCCGGCCGTCGACGACGTAGGCGGCGGAGGCGCCGATCCGCAGCGCCCGCTCCTGGATCGCGTCGAGGTCCTTCTTCTCCCCGAGGTCGACGCTGAGCGCGATGACATCCCAGCCCTTCTCCTTCAGCCAATGGATGCCGACCGAGGTGTCGAGCCCGCCCGAGTACGCGAGGACGAGCTTTCCTTTGCTGGCCAGCTCAGAGGGCAATGGACCACCACGCGTCGACTGTCGGAAAACGAGGCTTGGGAAGGCCCGCGATAGCCGCTTTTTCGCCCACTCGGGGCGCAGCAGAGTCAGCCATTCAGGAACTTGTGGAATGCTTTTGCGGACACCGGATCGGGGTGGACGACGATTATCGTGTCGTCCCCCGCCAGGGTGCCCGTCACCCCCGGGAGCTCGCGCTCATCGATCGCGCGGGCGACGAGGTTCGCGCAGCCGACCGAGGTCTTGACAACGGTCAGGAACTCGACCGATTCGACCGACTGGATGTAGTCGGTGAAGAGCACCGGCTTGTAGCCGGTCTTGGTCCGGACCAGGCCCAGCTCCTGGATGTCGCGTGACACCGTCGCCTGGGTGGTGTCCAGGCCCATCCTGCCCAGCCGTTCAGTCAGCTCCTGCTGGGTGTGGATCTGGCTGTTCGAGACGACGTGGAGGATCGCCAGGTGGCGCTTCTGCTTCATTCGCCCCGGGCCGGGAGCGACCCTTTCAGGCGGTGGTGGGCCTGCTCGATGTCGGCGGCCGAGATTATCAGCGGCGGCACCATCCGGACCGTATTGTCGTCGGTCGCGTTGACCAGCACGGCGTTCTCGATGCACTTGTTCTGGAAGGCCTTGGCCACCGGCTCGGCAAACGTGAACGCGCGCATCAAGCCGATGCCGCGGGGGTTCTCCTGGCCCAGATCCTCGACAGCCTGCCCCAGCAGGTCGCCCATCTCGGCCGCGTGCTCGACCAGGTGCTCGCGCTCGATCACGTCGAGCACCGTAAGCGCGACGCTACAGGCGAGCGGGTTGCCGCCGAAGGTGGAGCCGTGGTCGCCCGGCTCGAACACGTCCGCCCTGGGCGCGGCGAGCACGGCGGCGATCGGGAAGCCGCCACCCAGCGCCTTGGCCAGCGTCATCACGTCGGGCGTGATTCCGGCGTGCTGGTGCGCGAACCAGCGGCCGGTCCGGCCGAAGCCGGTCTGCACCTCGTCGAGCAGCAGCAGGATGTCCTTCTCATCGCACCACTTGCGGACGCCCTCCAGGTAGCCGGGCGCGGCGGGTATCACGCCGCCCTCGCCGATCACCGGCTCGAGGCAGATGGCGACGGTTCGGTCGTTGGTCACCGCCTTGATCGCGTCGAGGTCGTTGTAGGGCACGTGGATGAAGCCCGGCGGCAGCGGCTCGAACCACTTCGAATAGGCGGCCTTGCCGCCCATGGTCACCGCGGCGAGCGTCCGCCCATGGAAGGCGCCGAAGGCGCTGATGATCTCGAAGGCGCCATCCTTCTTCTTCTTGCCCCACTTGCGGGCGATCTTGATCGCGGTGTCGTTGGCCTCCGCGCCGCTGTTGGTGAGGAAGACGCGGGAGGGAAAGGCGAGCTCCACCAGCTTCTTGGCGAGGAACACCTTTGGCTCCGTGAAGTAAAGGTCGGAGGAGTGGATCAGCACCTGCGCCTGGCGGGCGATCGTCTCCACGACCGCCGGGTGGCAATGGCCAAGGGCGTTGACGGCGATCCCGGCCATCATGTCCAGGTACTCGCGGCCCTCGGCATCGTAGAGGTGCATGCCTGCGCCGCGCACCACCCTCAGCGGCTGGTGCTTGCCGGTCTGCATCACGTACTTCTGCTCGATCTCCTGGAACTCCGCGAATCCCAGGTGCTGGTCGACTGTCATGGCGTAACCATCGTTCCGATCCCTGCCTCCGTGAAGAGTTCGAGCAGCACCGCGTGGGAAACCCGGCCGTCGATTATGTGCGCCTGGGGAACCGCGTCGACGGCGCGCAGGCAGGCCTTCAGTTTGGGGATCATGCCACCGCTGACTCCGCCGTCGCGTATCAATCGCTCCGCGTCGGCCTTGCGGAGCTCGCTCAGCACTTTGCCGCCGGAGTCGAGGACGCCCGCGACGTCGGTCAGCAGGAGCACCTTGCTGGCCCCGAGCCCGACCGCGATCTCGGCCGCCACCGTGTCGGCGTTGATGTTGTAGGAGTTGCCGTCGTAGCCGAGGCCGATCGAGGCGATCACCGGGATGTAGCCACGGCCGAGGAGCGCGTCGATCGGCTCCGGGTTGACCTGCGTCACGCGGCCGACGAAGCCGAGCGAGGCGTTCTCGGGTTCGGCGATGATGCTCGGCCCGTCCTCCCCGCTCATCCCGACGGCCTGACCGCCGAGGCGGTTGATGGTGGCGACCAGGTCGGGGCTGATCTTGCCGGTCAGGACCATCTTGACGACCTCCATGGTCGGACCGTCGGTTACCCGGAGGCCGTCGACGAACTCGGACTTGATGCCCAGGCGGTCGCTCATCGCGGTTATCTCCGGGCCGCCACCATGGACGAGCACCGGCAGAAGCCCCACGTAGCGGAGGAGAACGATGTCGAGGAGGGTTTCGTCCTTCCGATCCATCGCGTGGCCGCCGAGCTTGATTACCACTTTCTGGCCGTGGAAGCGCTTGATGTAGGGCAGCGCCTCGACGAGCACCCTCGCCCTGTCAGCCGCGTCGATCGTCATGTCGCGTTCCTCACGTCGTGTAGTCAGCATTGATGCGCACGTACTCCTCGGAAAGGTCGCAGCCCCAGGCTTCGGCGCTGCCGTCGCCGAGCCCCAGCTCGGCGTGGATCATGATCTCCGGCTGCTCGAAGGCCGCCCGGACGGCGGCGAGGTCGACCGGCTGGCCGGCGCCGCGCGCGAATAGCGTCAGCCCGGCGATGCTGAGGTCGAGGCGGTCGATGGCCAGTTCGGCCCCACTGTAGCCGAGCGCGCAGACGATCCGTCCCCAGTTTGGGTCGCCGCCGTGGACGGCGGACTTGACCAGGCTCGATGAGGCGACGGAGCGCGCCGCCAGCCGCGCCTCCTCGAAGTTGGCCCCGCCGGTGATCCTGACCGTTATCAGCCGGGTCGCCCCTTCCCCATCGCGGGCGATCTGCCGGGCGAGGTCGCGTGCCACAGCCAGCAGGGCCGCCTCCAGCTGCTCGGCCTCCGCCGTCCCGAGGCCGATCGGCGGGTTGCCGGCGGCGCCGTTGGCGAGAAGCAGGAAGGTGTCGTTGGTCGAGCTGTCTCCGTCCACCGTCACCTGGTTGAAGGAGTTGTCGGCAACCCTTCGAACGATGGCCGCTAGGAAGCCAGGCTCGACCGCGGCATCGGTCGTGACGTAGGCGAGCATGGTCGCCATGTTGGGGTGGATCATCCCCGACCCCTTGCACATCCCCCCGACCCGGACGGCGAAGCCGCCGATGTCGACCTGGGCGGATGCCTCCTTGGGAACCGTGTCGGTCGTCATGATCGCCCGTGCGGCCGCCTCCCCACCCTCCTCGTCGATTCCCAGGCAGGCTTCGGCGATGCCCTTCTTGACCGCGTCCATCGGTAGGAAGCGGCCGATGACACCGGTCGAGCTGACGATCACCTGGGGAGGGTCGAGGTCGAGCCTGTCGGCGGTGAGCTTGGCCATCAGCAGCGCGTCCTTGTAGCCCTGCGCGCCGGTGCAGGCGTTGGCATTGCCGGAGTTGACGACCACGGCCTGGACCCGGTTCTGGCGGAGGTGTAGCTGGTCGATGACGATCGTGGCCGACTTGACCTTGTTGGTCGTGAAGACGCCCCCCGCGTCGCAGGGTCGCTCGCTGTAGAGGACTGCCAGGTCGTCCCTCTGGCCACTCGGCATCGCCGAAGCGCCGGCGCTGAACGCCTTGATTCCGCAGGCGGAGCTTCCCGCCTTCCAGCCGCGGGGAAAGGTCACGGCCACTGGATCGCCACCGGCAGCCCGGCCTCCCGCGCGAAGCCGAAGGCGAGGTTGAAGCATTCGACTCCCTGGCCCGAGGCACCCTTCAGGAGGTTGTCCAGGGCGCTGGTGACCACCGCCTTCTCGCCCTGCGAGGCGATGTTGACGAGGCAGAGATTGGTGTGGGAGGCCAGCTTGGTTGTCGGCGTCTTCGCCACCACCCTGGTGAAGGGATGCCCGGCGTAGTACTCGCGGTAGGCGTCCTCCAGCTCACCCGGCGAGCCCTTGAGGTCGAAGTAGCAGGTCGCCAGGATGCCCCTGGTCATGGGGACGAGATGGGGGACGAACGTCACCCGGGGCGCCTTTCCGTCGGCGGCCGCACCGGCCAGCTCCTGGACAAGCTCGGGGAGGTGCCGGTGGCCGGCGATGGCGTAGGCACCGAGGGACTCGTTTGCCTCGCTGAAATGGACGCCAAGCCCAAGCGAGCGGCCGGCGCCGCTGACGCCGGACTTAGCGTCGACGATGACGTCCGACCCGACCAGTCCGGCGGCGACCGCCGGTGCAAGGCCGAGGATGGAGGCGGTCGAGTAGCAGCCGGGCACGGCGACCAGCTCGGCACCGGGCAGCTCGCCGGCGTGCAGTTCGGGGAGCCCGAAGACCGCTTTCGCGAGCAGCTCCGGCGATGGGTGCTCCTGCTTGTACCAGAGGGGGTACTGGGCGAGGTCGCGAAGCCGGAAGTCGGCGCTCATGTCGATGACCCTGGCCCCGGCGTTGAGCCAGCCTGCCGCCTTCCCGGCGCCGACGTTATGGGGCAGGCAGGAGAAGACGACGTCGACGGCGGCCGCCTCCGGCTCCTCACGGAAGGTTCCCTCCTGCTCGTGGAGCGGGAACACCTCCGAGTAGGGCTTGCCGGCGAAGGACCGCGAGGTGAGCTGAACCAGCTCGACGCCCGGGTGCCGGGCGAGGAGGTGGACCAGCGTCATGCCCGCGTAGCCGTTCGCCCCGGCGACGGCAGCCCTCACGCGCCTCATCGGTGCATGAATATACAGCTTCGCCGCATATTCATGCGATCCCTACAGGTCCTTGGGGGTTACGAAACCGATCCGCTTGCCCGCCCCCTCCCGGATCGAACGCCAGTCGTCTGCGGCCGCGAAGGTCATGCTCGCCAGGGCAGCGGTCGGGAAGTCTCCGGGAGCCCTGCCCGGGCCGAGCAGCAGCCAGGCGAGCTCCTCCATCCCCGGGTTGTGGCCGATCAGCATCACCGCGCCGACCTTGGCGGGCACCCGGTGAAGGCGAGCGAGCAGCTTGTCGGTGGAAGCAGCGTAGAGGTCGTCGTCGAACTTCACGCTGACATCGCCGAGGGCCTGGCGGATCAGCTCCAGTGTCTCCCTCGTCCGGCGTGCGGTCGAACAGATGACCAGGTCCACCACGATCGGCGAGTCCTCCAGGTGCCTGGCGAGCTGATGGGCGGCTTTCACACCCCGCGGGGCAAGCGGCCGCTCGTGGTCGGTGAGCGACTTGTCGTCCCAGTCGGACTTCGCATGGCGGAGCAGGTGCAGGGT
>JALZAP010000094.1 GCA_030948245.1 Candidatus Dormiibacterota bacterium
GTGTTTGCGGCGGCGATCGCCGCCGGCCTGGCGAGGGGTCTCGACCCCCTCGCTGCGGTACGTGAGGCGAAGGCGTTCGTCACCGGCGCCATCGAGTTCTCCCTCGAGCTCGGGCACGGGCACGGTCCGGTCAATCCGGTGTTTCGGCTCGGCAGATAACCGTCGCGCTCGCTGCCTCTTTGCCGTTTACGCAACAAGAAACGCAAAAGAGGCGTAGTGTGATACCGGTAATGTTGGAAAAGGAGATAGCGGTAGGCCAGGAAGTAAGCCTCGGCGCAGAGAATCCGGACTGGCTCCTGGTCGACAGGGCGGAAGGCAAGAGCTTCCACCTGCTTCGCAGCTTCGGCGAACCTGCGGCCCACTCGGCCGGATTCTGGATCGACGGGGTCATCATCCGCGCCGCGCGCTGGCCCGTCCGCCGCTCAACCGCATAAGAAGAGTTCCTGTCTGCCTCGATCTGGCATGTGCAATCGGGAAGGGTCAACGCCCCCTGTCTGGGCCGGCGGATAGCCCTCTGAATTCACCAGCCAGATCGTGGTACACGCACCAATCTCTCTCAGAGTCGCCCTGTTCTGGATGAACGGCTATCGCGAGCTGCTCGCCGTCAACGAGGACGCCCTCAAGCGGATGCGCGCCCACGCGGAAGGCATCCCCGGCTGGGATGACGTCGACGTCCGGCTGCTCCTCACCGAGGTAGAGCGGGTGATGGACCGCCTCGAGTACTGGGAGGAGATGGTCGACCAGGCCAACTGGCGGCTACGCCAACCCGCCTAAATTGGTGGTCATGCGGGCCGCGTTCTTTTGGAGGGGGACGTCCCCCTTGTCGGCCGCCCTCGGCGCGGCCCGCACGGGGCCCGCACCCTGCGGGTAAAGCGTCCGGCATGAGCGCCTTCCACTTCTCGCCGCGACCCAACCGCGCTGACGAGATCGGCTGGCGGGAGTGGGGACTGGACGCGTTCACAGCCGCGCGTTCCGAGGACAAGCCGATCCTGCTTGGCATCTCCGCCGTCTGGTGCCACTGGTGCCACGTCATGGATGAGACCACCTACTCCGACCCGGGCGTGATCGACCTCATCAACCGCGACTACATCCCGATCCGCGTTGACAACGACCTTCGCCCCGACGTCAACAACCGCTACAACATGGGCGGCTGGCCGACGACCGCCTTCTTGACACCCCAGGGCGACATCCTGACCGGTGCGACCTACCTGCCCCCCGACCAGATGCGGGGCGCGCTGGAGCGGGTGGCCGGCTACTACAGGACCCGCAAGCCAGAGATCGTTGCCCAGGTCCTGGAAAGCCGCAAGAAGGCTTCGACGATGCTCGCGTCCAGCGCCGGTTCGCTCGATCCTCGCCTGGTCGATGCCGTGCTGGCCGCGGTGGAGAACGCCTATGACCGCACCTATGGGGGCTTCGGTGGTTCGCCCAAGTTTCCCCAGACCGACGCCATCGCGCTGCTCGTCGAGCAGTCCGCCCGCCGCGACGAGGCGCAGCTGCTCGAGATGGCGCGCTTCACGCTCCGGCAGATGGCAGGCGGAGGCACCTACGACCATGTCGAGGGTGGCTTCTTCCGTTACTCGACGACCCAGGACTGGAGCGTCCCCCACTTCGAGAAGATGCTGGAAGACCACGGCGGGCTCATCTCCGCCCTTGCGCTGGCCGGCGAGGGCGAGATCCTCGACTCGGCGACCGGCTACCTCGACAGACTGCTCCGCGATCCTGAGACCGGCCTCTACGCGGGAAGCCAGGACGCCGATGAGCACTACTACGCGCTCGACGCCACCGGCAGAGCGGAGCTCGAGCCGCCCTACATCGACCGCCGTGTCTACTCGAGCTGGAACTCGATGCTCGCGGTCGGCTACCTCGAGGCGGACGCACGCCTCGGCCGGCCGGCCCTCCGCGAGGAGGCACGAGAGCTGCTCGACCGCCTCTTCCGCGACAGCTTCACGCCGGCCGGCGGGATGCTGCATGCCGAAGGCGTCGGTGGCCAGCTGGGCGACCAGGTCTGGGCGCTGCTCGCGGCCGTGCGCGCCTTCCAGGCCGGGCTCGGACCGAGCTGGCTGGAGGCCGCCGAGCAGCTCGCCGCACACCTCGAGGTCGCCTACGCGGATCGCGACTTCGGCGGTTACTTCGACAGCGCGGCAGGGGAAGCACTGGGCCGGTTGGAGCACCCCCTCAAGCCGATCGCGGAGAACTCTGTTGCCGCCCTTGCCCTGTTCGAGCTGGGCACGCTGGCCGGAGGCGACCACGTCGAACACGGCCGCCGCGCCCTCGAGTCGGTCGCCATGCTTCCGGCCCGCTACGGCCTGATGGCCGCCGGATGGGCGCGCGCTTACGACCGCTACCTCGGAGAACCGGTGAAGGTGACCACCGGCAGCGCCGAGCTGGCTCGTGCGGCCCTGGCGCTCAAGCCTTACGCGGTGATCGAGCCGATCACCGATCAGCGCGCGATCGTCTGCCTGGGGACCCTCTGCCTCGCACCCGTCAGCGAGCTCGAGGGTCTCCGGCAAGCCCTGACCGAACAGCCGGCGGTACAGACGATCGAGCTGCCGGACCGTTAGCTGCCGGTGCCCAGCTAGTCCTGGAGCACTGACAGGATGTTGCCCGCCGGGTCTTTGAACCAGGCGATGTCAGGTCCCTGGTTCGCCGCTTTGCCGCGCACGATGCCTTTGTCGTCGGCATTCGCACCCTCGTAGCGCTCGAAACGCACGCCCTGATCGGTCAGCTCAGCCACCGCGGCATCGATGTCGTCGACGGCGAAGTTCAGGATCGTGAAGGTGGCTGGCACGTGGTCCGGCTTCGAGTAGACGAAAACCCTGCCGCCACCGGGCAGGCCAAGCACCAGCCCCATGGTCTCGTCCTCGACTTCAAGGCCGAGCTTCCCGGTATAGAAGTCCTTGGCCCTCGACAGATCGTCGACCGAGAAACCGCTGAAGGCCGCCCTTGCTTTGAACATGCGTCATCTCTCCTTGAACTGAACTATCCGGACCAGTTAGGCGTCTACCCAGACCATCCCGTCGGAAGCGCCCGCCGAGTAGGTCTTGACCCGCTGGCCCTCCGGGTCGAAGAGCGAGTTGCCGGTCTCGAGGTCGAACTCCCAGGCGTGCCAGCCGCAGCGGAGAACCTTGCCCTCCATCCCGTAAACGAGCTGGTGCGGCGCCGATGGCAGCATCGTCCCGGCCACCGTCCCCTTGGCAAGCGACGAACCCTGGTGCGGACAGCGGTTGCGGACTGCGTAGTACCGGCCGCCGCTGTTGATGACGCAGATCGATCGGCGGTCGACGTCGACGGCCCGCAGCTCACCCGGTGGCAACTCCTCGACGGGGCAGACGGCGACCCTCAAAGGCGGTCGCCGTAGGTTTCGAGGGCGTTCTCGGCCACGATCCGGCGCCGCATCTGCGGCGGCAACGTGTTGAGCGCGGTGAGCGGGTCGTCGAAGTCCCAATGGGGGTAGTCGGAGCTGAAGAGCAGGGTCCGCTCAGCGTGGATCATGCCGCACATCGCCAACAGGTCGGCCCTCGATGGGTCCACCAGCGGCTGGGTCGTGAAACGGACGCGATCCCAGACGTACTCGCTCGGCAGCCGCTTCACCCAGGGCACCTCATCGCGGACCGAGCGCCAGTTCTTGTCGAGGCGCCAGAGCACGCCCGGCAGCCAGGCGAAGCCACCCTCGATGAGGACCAGCTTCAGCTTGGGGAAGCGTTCGAACACCCCTTGGCAGATCATTGAGACCAGGTTCGAGGCGAACACCTGCGGGATCAGGGTGTGGTGCTCGATGTAGTAGGTCGGCGAGCCGCTCGCCAGCGCTGGGCCCCGCAGGAAGACGGCCTCGGCACCCGGGTGGATGCAAACCGGCAGCCCGTTCCGCTCCGCCGCCTCGTAGATCGGGTAGTACTGCCGCTCCCCCATGAAGTTCGCCGTCGTCGGCCAGAAGACCTGGGCGACCCGGCGGTCGCCGCCGATCCGGTCGATCTCAGCGGCGGAGGCCTCGGGGTTCTGAGGAGCGACGCAGAGTGAGCCGCGGAAGCGCTGGTCGGCGCCCAGCCAGCGGTCGATCAGCCAATCGTTGTTCGCCCTGGCGACGGCGGCCGCCAGGTCCGGGTCGGGGAGGATGCCGAGTCCCATAACGTCCCCAGGCAGGAGGATGGCGCGGTCGATCCGGTGGGTGTCGAGGAGCTGGTCGATCACCTGGCGGGGATCGCTTGCCGGCGGCGATCCGTCAGATGGGATCGAGTCCCGCCGCATGATGCTGTTGGGGTTCATGTAGAGGCTGTTCTGGGGCAGCGCCAGCTCCACCCCGAGCTGCTTCGCCCAGGACTTGTTAGGACCGCCGCCGACCTTGCGCCGCCACTCCTGGGGTAGGTACTCGAGAAGGTCGTTGATGCCGTCGCGGTAGTGAGGATGGACGTCGCAGTCGATTATCTGGAGGTCGGCGGGGACCGCCCTCGGCTCGTCCTGGTCGACTTCGGTCGCCATCAGTCGAGGGCCACCACGACGCTCTTGGTGTGGGTGAAGTCGTCGATGGCCCCTTCCAGCGAGAACTCGCGGCCCATTCCGCTCTGCTTGGTCCCTCCGTAGGACATTCCCATCAGCTGGCCGAGGCCGCGGTTCACCTGCACCCAGCCCGATTCGATCTCGTGGGCGGTGCGGAGCGCCTTGCCGATGTCACGACACCAGACGTAGGCCGCGAGCCCGTAGTGGCTGTCGTTTGCCATCCGGACCGCCTCCTCCTCGTCCTTCCAGGGGATGGCCACCAGGACCGGGCCGAAGATCTCCTCTTTCGCGATCCGCCAGCCGTTGTCCGCGTCCGCGAACACGGTGGGCTGGACGAAGAAGCCCTCCGCCAGCGGGCCGTCCTTCGGCGGCAGGCCGCCGATCACGGCATGGGCGCCGGTCTTGAGCCCGTCCTCGATGTAGGAGCAGACCCGGTCGAACTGCTTCTGGTTGATGATCGCTCCCATGTCGGTGGCTTCATCGAGGGGGTCGCCGACCTTCAACTGCGCCAGCTTGCCGGTGAGCCTTGCCATGAAGGAGTCGAAGATCGACTCGTGCAGAAATAACCGGGAGCCCGCCGTGCAGGATTGGCCCTGGCGCGTGAAGCGCATCCCGCTGATGACGCCGTCGGCGACCTTGTCGGTGTCGGAGTCGGGAAAGACGATCGCAGGCGACTTGCCGCCCAGCTCGAGGGAGACCGGGACGATATGGTCGCCGGCCACCCGCATGATCTCCTTGCCAACCTCGGTCGAGCCGGTGAAGGAGAGCTTGGCGACCAAAGGGTGACGCGCCAGGGCGGCGCCGGCCTCCGTCCCCAGGCCGGTGACGACGTTCAGCACGCCCGATGGCAAGTGGCGCTGGCAGACCTCAGCGATCCGAAGCACGCCCAGCGGCGCGTCCTCGGCGGCCTTCAACACCAGGGTGTTGCCGGTCACCAGCGCCATCGCGATCTTGAGCGAGGCGATGAGAATCGGTGAGTTCCAGGGGATGATCGCGCCGACGACGCCGATCGGCTCGCGCAGGTTGTAGTTGAGGAGCGTCTCCCCGAGAGGGATGGTCTCGCCCTTCATCTCCGAGGCCAGGCCACCGAAGTAGCGGAAGACGTCGGCACTGCCGTTCGCCTCGGGCCGGGACTGGGTGCGGATCGCGTTCCCGGTCTCGGTCGCGACGAGGCGGGCCAGGTTCTCGACGTCGGCCTGGAGCTCGTCGCCGATCCGCGAGAGCAGCTTGCCGCGCTCGCGCGGAGCGAGCTTGCGCCAGGGCCCGAAGGCCGCCTTGGCGGCGCGGACCGCCCGGTCGACGTCCTCGGCGCCGCCGCGTGGCACCAAGCCGATCCGGGAGTGGTTGGCCGGGCTCTCGATCGCGATGGTTCCACCCTCGGCGCTGTCCAACCACTCGCCGCCGATGAGCATCTTGCCGGCTGTCTGTTCGGTCTGGATCAACGCGCCGCCTCCTTTTCGGGAACCAACGAGGTGTGTGCCAGATGCTCGAAGTAGCTGATGATCGCGCTGTAGTCGCGCGGGCCGAAGCCTTCGCTCTTCGCCATCCGCAGGGTTTGCGCCGCGACCGCGGCAAGCGGGGTGGCGAGGCCCTGCTCCTCGGCCGCCCGCATGAAGAGCCAGACGTCCTTGTGCATCAGGTCGAGCGCGAAACGGGTGCCTTCGTCGCCTGCGAAGATCGTGTTCGGAAGGTGGTTGCTGAGGCCCCAGCTGCCGCCGGTCCCGGCGCTGATGACGCTGGCCAGCACGTCGAGCTCGACACCCGCCTTGACCCCCGTCACGAGCACCTCGCCGAGCGCCTGCATGTTGATTGCGGAAAGCATGTTGTTGCACAGCTTCACGACCTGGCCGCTCCCCGGCCCGCCGACGTGAACGATCTCACTGCCGAGGACCGCGAGCACCGGCCGTACGGACTCGAGGACCGCACGGTCGCCGCCGACCATTATCAGCAGGGTGCCCTTCTCCGCGCCCGCCACACCGCGGGTGACCGGCGCGTCCAGGAAGTTCACGCCCGCGGCGCGACAGACGGCCTCGACCCGCCGAGCAGTTCCCGGGTCACCCGTGCTC
>JALZAP010000095.1 GCA_030948245.1 Candidatus Dormiibacterota bacterium
GCGCTTGGGCATGTAGATGTAGGCCGAGAAGATGGCACCGAATACGAGACTCAGCGCGCCGGCGATGTTGAAGGGGGGCGAGAGCACGCGGGCGTAGCCGGGGAATGCTGTGGCAACGGGCACGTGGGTGCGTGGGTCGAGAGCCCAGCCGGGTGAAGCGAGGGGCGCGGTCAGGACCAGGTAGGCGACCGCAGCCGAGCCGAGGGCGAGCACTCCGAGCGCGATGTGGGGCGCCCATTCACGGCGCAGAGAAGTCGCAGCCGCGATCGCGATGGCACCCAGGCCAGCGACGACAAGGGCGGTCACGGCCACCGTTCGCGAGCCCGGATAGGCGATCGAGAAAAGCAGGCTCAGCAGACCGCCGAGCAGGACCGTCACCGCGGCGAAGTAGCCGAAAGCGGTTCGCCCGAGGAGGTAGACCGTTCCCATCCCGAGGTAGGCGGCGACGTAGTAGGCGCCGATCAGGTACCAGGCGCGGTACAGCGACTGGTTCCAACCGAACGCCGAGCCGAGGAACTCGGTCCCGGCGCTGATCCCGTACCAGAGCAGCCCGATCGCCCATACCAGCTGGAAGGCGCGCCGGGTCTGCCGCCACTGGTCGAAGACCATCCCGGCGAAGACCAGGCTCAGGATGCTGGAGCCGAGGGGAAGTACCGCGTTGAGGACGCTCATTCGCCATGATTGTGGCCGAATGGCAACCCGCCGCGAATACCTCAGCATCTCCCGCCGGGGGATCGACTTCGACTCCGTTCCGATGCGTCTCTTCCAGAAGTCGAAACGGCTCGGCATCTGGGACCCGATGGCGTTCGACCTGACGCAGGACCGGCTCGACTGGGAGGCGTCGGACCAGGTTCGCCGCGACGATCTACTCGCCACCACCACCCTCTTCCAGGCGGGCGAGGAGGCGGTCACGCTCGACCTCCTGCCGCTGGTAATGACGGTCGCCCGCCAGGGCCGGTTGGAGGAGGAGATCTACCTGACCAGCTTCCTCTGGGAGGAGGCCAAGCACACCGAGTTCTTCCGCCGCTGGCTGGACGGGGTCCCCGGGATCGCGGGCCAGGACCTGCACGACTACATCGGGCCGAACTACCGGACGCTCTTCTTCGAGGAGCTGCCGGAAGCGATGGGCCGGTTACTGACGGACGAGTCGAACGAGGCACTGGCGAGAGCGCTGACGACCTACAACATGATGATCGAGGGCGTCCTGGCCGAGACCGGCTACCACAGCTACTCCAAGCTGCTGGAGGCGGGCCGCCTCTTTCCGGGCCTGGCCGGGGCGCTGAAGCTGATCTCCCGCGACGAGGCCCGCCACATTCGCTTCGGGGTCTACATGCTGCAGCTGCTCATCCAGCAGGACGGCGCGATGTGGGACGTTGTACAGCGCCGGATGGAGGAGCTGATGCCGATCGTCCTCGGGATCGTGGGCCCGCCACCGGAGGAGGAAGGCGAGGTCCCCGAGAACTCCGTCTTCGCGGCCGACCCCGACGAGATGACGCGCTTCGCGATGACGCAGTACCAGCGCCGGATGCACGTCCTCGAACGCGCTCGCGGCCAGAGCCTGGCCCAGCTCGAGGAAGAGGTTTCGGACGAACTGACGGAGGAGTTCTTCGCGAACTAGCCTGCCGAGCCGCGACTGAGCTCGTCGTAGACGATCTGCGACCAGCTCTCCATCTCCAGGTAGTACATCCGCATCTCCTCCAGCGTCAGCAGCTCGCCGGCGAGCTTCCTGGTCTCCCGGATCTCGATCTCAGGCGAGGAGCCCTCGACCAGGAAGGCGAGTGCCAGGTGCACCTTCGACACCGGCGAGGAGTCGTCGTTGATCAGGCCGAGCAGGGTCGCCTCGATCGAGCCCGAGTAGACGACCTCCTCCTCGAACTCGCGCCGCAGCCCATCCATGATCGGGTCGCCGTGGTCGAGGTCACCGGGGTTGATGTGGCCGCCGACGCCGAGCGAGTAGAGCTGCCGGAGGCGCTTCTCGGTGGACGCCCTGAGCCGGCGGGTGAGGAAGTAGCGGTCGTCGTGGCGGAAGACGACGTAGGGGATTATCTGCTGGTAGCCGGGGTCCTCCTCGACCTCGGCCCGGGGCATGAAGAAGGACCGCTCACGGATGACCGTCTGGTAGCGCTCGAGCCCCTTCGAGATGAAGCCGTACCAGGCGCCCTCGGGAAAGAGCTCCTCCCGGCGGACGCAGAGCACGTGCTCGTCGAAGGGTCCAGCCATAAGGTCAGAGCTGCGTCCGGTCGACCAGCGGCTCGGTCCGGAGCGGTGAGAGGGCGGTGATGTCGAGCGGCGGCGTCTCGCCCAGGATCATCGCCGCGAGCGCCGCGCCGACCGCCGGCGACTGCATCACGCCGTGGCCGCTGAAGCCGCAGCAGGCCCAGACGCCTGGCCGCTCGGTCTCGCCCACCAGAGCGTGGTGGTCGAAGGTCACCTCGTAGCTGCCCGTCCAGTGGCCGGCCGGCTCCGCCGCGGCAGCCGCAGGAACACGCAGTTCGAGCCAGTCGCGGAAATGGTCCCACGCGTTCTGGTCGCCGGGACCCATCACCCAGAGCCGCCCTTCCCGCTCTCGGAAGTGGTAGCCGGAACCCGCCTCCAGCGTCATCGGGACAGTCCCGTCCAGCCAGTCGAAGGGACCGACCATGAAAACGCCCCGCTCGAGCGGCACCACCTCGAGCCGGACGCCGATCCTGCGCCCGACCTCGGGCGACCAGGTGCCGGCGGCGATGACGATCGACTCAGCTTCCTCGACGATTCCCTCCGGCGCCGACTCGCCCCACCGGAATTGAACCCCGGCTGCCACGGCCTCCTCGACGAGGACCCGGTGAACCAGCGGCGGAAGGTAGAGTCCGTCGAGGCCGCAGAAATTGGTGCCCAGGTAGCCGTCGGCCACCAGGAAGGGGACCTTGGCCACCGGGTCCGGATGCTCGATCGGTAGGCCCAGGGAGCATTGAAACTCGGCCCGTGAGGCGAGCTCGGCTGCCACCGCCTCGTCCTCGGCCAGGTAGAGGTAGCCGTTCGGCTGGAACCGGACGCGCTCGGCCCGGGTGGCGAAGAACTCGCGCGAACGGAGGGCAAGGGCGACATTCAGCGCGCTTCCGTGCTGGGTGCGGAACCCGCCCATCGCGCGCTCGGTGGAGGTCGGCTTCAGCTGGGGGTCGAACACCGTCACCGACGCGCCGAGGAGCGCCAGGTGAAGGGCCACCGAACTACCTGCGACGCCACCGCCGAGAACAGCAATCACATCCGAACCTCAATTCGGCACATCAACCAGACAGCATCGCGAGATCGTCCCAGAACCCGGGGTAGGAAATGGCCACGCACTCGCTGCCTGAGACCTCTGTATCGCCCTCGGCGAGGAGGCCGGCAACGGCCAGGGCCATCGCGACCCGGTGGTCGCCGCAGGAGTCGACGGCGGCTCCGTGCAACCGTGTCGGTCCCTCGATCGACCAGCCGTCCTCGCGTTCCTCGATCTTCGCCCCCATAGCCTTCAATCCCGCTGCCATGGCGGCGACCCGGTCCGATTCCTTCACCCGCAGCTCGCGCGCGCCGCTGAAGACGGTCCGGCCGGCGAGCTGGGTCGCCGCGACGGCGAGGACCGGCAGCTCGTCGATCAGCTCCGCGCTCATTCGGTCCGACCAGGTCCAGGCCTTGAGGCCCCGCAGGCTGACCGCGTGGAGTGTCGCCGTCGGCTCCCCTCCCTGCTTGCCGTCCTTGATCCGGGCGACCGGCAGCAGGCGGAGGATGCCGGCCCGCGTCGGGTTGATGCCGACGTCGGGCAGGGCGACCTGGGCTTTCGGGTGGAAAGCGGCGGCGACGATCCAGAAGGCGGCCGAGCTGAGGTCGGCCGGCACCCGCATGCTGAGCGGATCGAGGCGATCGGCCCGGCGCACCTCGATCGCGTTTCCCTCAACGCGGACCGGCGCAGCCATCGCCGCCAGCATCCGTTCGGTGTGGTCACGGGTCCGGACCGGCTCGACGACCCGGGTGACGCCATCCGCCTGGATACCGGCAAGGAGAAGGGCTGACTTGACCTGGGCGCTGGGCGTCGCCATCTCGTGAACGGCTCCCCGGAGCTTGCCGCCGCCGACCCGGAGCGGCTGGAGCGAGGCACGGGCGCCCATCGCGGCCAGCGGAGTCGTGACCCGGTCCATCGGCCGCCGGCTGAGCGACTCGTCCCCGACCAGGGTGGTCTCGAAGGGCTGGCCGGCAAGCAAGCCGGCGAGGAGCCGCATCGTAGTGCCCGAGTTACCGCAGGCGAGCGGGCCATGGGGCTGCTTCAGGCCGTGGAGGCCGACGCCGCGCACCCCGGTCGGGATCACCTCGACGCCGAGGGCGCGAAGGCAGGCGGCGGTGCTGGCGACGTCGTCGCCGCTGGCAAGGTTCTCAAGGCGGGCTGATCCGGCCGCTACGGCGTTGAGGATCAGCGCCCGGTGCGAGATGGACTTGTCGCCGGGGACGGCGACCGAACCCCGCAGCTGCGCCGGCGGGCGGATTGTCGTTACCACTGGCTTCCTAAGGCTAGAACCTGGCTGCGACCTGGCTCGCCAGCGCCTCCACCTTGGGCAGGAGATCGGCGCCTTTCGTGCCGGCCGCCGTCGCGCTGAGCACGACCAACAGCTTGCCGCGGGCGAAGACGACCGCGGCGTCGTTTGCACCGAAACGGCCTCCGGCCGCGTCGCCGATGCCATCGATCCCCCGTGTCAGCCGGGAGGCCGCCGGGCCTTTGGGGTCGAGAGCTGCCTGGACCACCTTCGTGGCGTCACCGCCGGGAGCCTGCTGGACGAAGATGGCGACGCTCTCGTTTCCGGACTGAGACTTGTAGACGCAGTCACTGCTCGCCGAGTTCGCAGTCTGCGAGGACTGGCTCAGGGCCGCTCCGACCAGCTGACCCGCCATCGCACGCGAGACGAGCGTGCAGGCGTTGAGGCTCGCCAGGTTGACATCGGCCGGAACCTGTGCCGGCGACGGAGCGGCACTCGGCACCGCGCCCGACCCGTCCCCACAGGCAAGCGTGAGGAATGTCGCGGCGACCAGGATCAGCCGCCTTATCGCTGGCCCGCCAGCCATCGCTCGCGCTTCTCGCGCGCCTCCTCGAAAAGCTCCGCCAGCCGGGGGTCGCCCGCCTCGATGTGGCGGCGCAGCTTTGCCAGCTGCCCCTCGATCAGGAGCAGCCACTCGACGAGGTTCTCGCCGTTGGTTGCGGCGATGCCGGCGTACATCTCCGCATTCCCGGCCGCAAGGCGGGTCATGTCGCGAAACCCGCTTGAGGCGAGCCCTGCCATCTCCGGCCATTCCCGCGAGCCCGCGACCGCCAGCGCATAGGCAGCCGAGAGCACGAACGCAGAATGGCTCACCGCGGCGACCAGCCGGTCGTGGCGGTCTGGGTCCATGACGATCGGATAGGAGCCGACCGCCCGGACCAGATCCTCGACCCGGGAGTCGATCCGGGTCAGCACCCAGGGCGCGCCCGCGAACATCTCCGGGTCGGCGGCGCCGATCCCCGACGCCTCGCGGCCGCACATCGGGTGGCCGCCCACGAAGTCGACGCCTGACTCCGCCGCCCAGACCATGATCCGGGCCTTGGTCGACGCCATGTCGGTGACGAGGGCCTGGCGGGGCAGGTTGGGCAGCAGGTCGCGGATGGCCAGCGGTGGGACCGCCAGCACTATCACGTCGGTGCCCTCGACCCCGGGCTCGCGGATGATGCCGCGCTCCAGGGCGGTCGCCATTGTCGTGGGGTCCGCGTCGACTCCGACCAGCTCGATCTCGGGCCGCGTGCGGTGGAGCGCCTCCGCGAAAGAGGCGCCCATCAGGCCCAGGCCAACGATGCCGAGGCGCACCGCTATTGCGACGCCGCTGCGGCGGTGAGCACTCCTGTCAAGCGCTTCAGGTCGTCCATCAGGCGGTCGAAGGTGGCGAAGTCGAGCGACTGGGCGCCGTCGGAGAGCGCGTCGTCCGGGTGTGGGTGAACTTCGACGATGAGCCCGTTCGCGCCCGCTGCCACCGCGGCCAGCGAGAGCGGCGACACGAGCGACCAGCGGCCGGTGCCCTGGGAGGGGTCGACGATCACCGGCAGGTGGGACAGCTCGCGGACCAGCGGTACGGCGTTGATGTCGAGCGTGAAGCGGGTGGAGGTCTCGAAAGTGCGGATGCCGCGCTCGCAGAGCATCACGTTGCGGTTGCCCTGGGAGAGCAGGTACTCGGCCGCCAGCAGCCACTCCTCGACCCGCGCCGACATGCCGCGCTTGAGCATGACCGGCTTGTCGGTGCGGCCCACCTCGTCCAGCAGGATGTAGTTTTGCATATTGCGGGTGCCGATCTGCAGCACATCGGCGTACTCCGCCACCAGCGGGACGTCGGCGGGGGTGAGCACCTCGGTGACTACCGGCAGGCCGGTCTCGCGCCGGGCACGGGCGAGCAGGGTCAGCCCCATCGCGCCGAGGCCGCGGAAGGAGTAGGGCGAGGTGCGCGGCTTGTAGGCGCCGCCGCGCAGCAGGCGCGCGCCCGCGGCCTTCGCGGCGCGGGCCGTCTGGAGC
>JALZAP010000096.1 GCA_030948245.1 Candidatus Dormiibacterota bacterium
GCCCAGAGGCGGTCGCCGCCCCACCCTTCGCGGACCGCGGCGAGCGCACGGCCGCCGCCGGCGACCCGGAGCGCGCCTTCGCCTGCCAGCCGGACGAGCAGCTCGGCGTCGAGGTCGAGCGCCCATTCGCCGTTCGCCAGAACCCCGCCGTAGGCGGCGACCGCCGGGTCTCCCTTGAGCACCCCGACCAGCCGCTCCGCGTCGCCCGCGGACGGCATCCGGGCGGGGTCGTCGCCCTCCAACCGCCGTGCCCGCCAAACCCGGGGCGCCACCAGGAGGGTGAAACCGGCCGAGCGGAAGAGGGCGATCGCGTCGGGGTTGGCGGTCACCAGCCGCATCTGCCGGAAGCCGAGGCTTCGCGCCTGCGCCGCGGCGGCGGTCAGCATCGCCCGGGCGAGTCCTTGGCGGCGGTGAGCGGAGGCGACCCGCAGGCCCTCGTACCAGACGACCTCGGCGGCGATCGGCCGGAGCCGCTGCACGCCGACCAGCTCGCCCTCCAGCTCGGCCGCCTGGAACCAGGCGCCGGGGTCGCTCACCCACTCGTCGAACACAGTGGCGATGTAGTCGTGGCCCTCCCACACGTCGGCCGTCATCTCGGCGACCCGTTCCCTGTCGGTGGTTCGCACGGGGCGGATCTCTACCGACGCGGTCGCCAATGTGCCACCCCCGCGCTGCGCCGGCCCGGGCGGTAGATCAGCCTGCCATCCGGGCCAAGCGATGCGTTCTCGGCGAGCCAGGCCTCGGCCTTGGCCTCGTCCCAGCAGTCGGCGAGAGGCGGGCGGTATTCCGCCTCGAACGCCGCGACGTCCTGCCACGACTCAAAGCCCTCGTATTCGAGGGCGGCGACCTCGGCGTGGATCCCCATCTGGAGGAGGAGATTCCAGAGGTCCGCGAACTCCGGTTGACGTGCCCGCGGTTTACCGGTCATCAGCTCCCAGACCGGGTCGGCGGCGGTCTGCAGCTGGCCATAGCGGAGCTCGATGAAAACGCGCTCGGTGGCAGCGGCCTCGAGTTTCAGTACGAAGGCGGGCGCGTCAGCGACCCCATAGAGCACGTGGCAACAGATGACGAGGTCTGCCGGCGCCGGCTCGGCGTGCTCCCAGTCGGACGCGATGACGGTCATGTTGTCCTTCGCCGGGATCAGATCCCGCATGCCCTGCGACGGCTCGACCGCGGTAACCCAGTCGAGCCTGTCGGCGAGCGGCGCGGCATGGCGGCCGGCGCCGGCGCCGGCATCGATGAGCGTCCGCCGGGGTTGCAGCCAGGGCTCCAATACCTCGAGGAAGCCATCCTTCCGACCGCTGGTCGCGGCCGCGAAGAAGCGGGCGCGCTTGTCCCAGAAGGCGGGATCGTGAAATTGCCAGGCCTGGCCGTGGCGAGCCTCCACCAGCCGCTTCCAGTGATCGGCCCAATCGGTCTCGTGCAGGGGGTCCAAGATTCCCAAGGTTACTTACTCACAGCGAGCCGCCGAGATATCCACTGGCTTTCCACAAGGTTTTGTACAGATGTGGGTGAGTTATCCACTATGTAGTGGTTTAGCCGCTTGCGGTCGCAGGATGTGGGGTCTATAGTGCGGCCCGTGAGCCTGGCGCCACCCCCCGCCGATCCGTCGGCCGCCGCCTCCGAAACCGGCTTCGAAGCAGCCGAGGCGGCCCAGCTCGAGCGTTACTTCACCAACCTCGACCGCGACGTCTTCGCGCTCAAGAACCTACCCGAGGTCGTCAAGGGCGCGCTCTTCTCCCGCTACTCGCGGACCGAGAAGAGTCTCCGCCGAGTGCTCCTCGAGGAGTTCCTCAGCGAGCCCGACCTCGGCCTCGCCGGTCCGGTCGTCGAAGCCGGCACCCGCGCGGCCACCCGCAGGGCGGAGGAGTTCTACGAACGGGTCCTGGTCGGCTACGGCGATGACTCGGTGGCCGAGCTGGCCGGCGCCCACCTTGCCGTGGAACGCGTCTCGACCCTCGCGGCGAAGGCGCTGCAAGACTCCCGGATCGGCCTCTCGCCGCTCGAGAAGTCAACCCGCTACGTGCGCTTCGACCGGCTGGGAGCCGACGGTCGCTATGGCTACTACCGCTCGCCAGAGCTCTCCCACCGTGTTTACGAGCTCGCCGCCGACCACCTCTTCGAGACCTTCTCCGAGCTGCTCGAGGTCGTCCTTCCGAATCTCCGCGAGCGTTTCCCGATGGACGGCGACGAGACCGAGCGGGCGTGGCGCTCGGCAACCCGGGCCAAGGCCCTCGACATCCTCCGTGGGCTGCTCCCCGCCGCCACCCTGACCAACCTCGGCCTCTACGGCAACGGCCGGGCGTTCGAGTACCTGATAACCAAGATGGCCGGCCAGGAGCTGCCCGAGTGCCGCCGGCTGGCGGGCGAGATCCACAGCGAGCTCTCCGAGGTCATACCCTCCTTCGTGCGGCGGGCCATCGACGAAAAGTACGGCGGGCCGGCATCCCTTCGGATCCGCAACCAGTCCGAGCAGCTCCGGCTCCTCGCGCCGGACGGCGGCGGCGCCGGCTCGGGTCCCAGCGTCCGCCTGGTCGAGTTCGACCCGGACGCGGAACGGAAGGTCGTCGCGGCGGCGCTGTTTCCCCACTCGGCACTCCCGCTGGCTGAGCTGCAGGAAACCTGGGTCGACGCCGCCCCGGTCCTCGAAGCTCTGCTCGGGGACCGTTCCAACCGCCGCCACCGCGCGCCCCGCGCGCTCGAGCACGCCTCCTACACCTTCGAGGTGGTCGCCAACTTCGCCGCCTACCGCGACCTCCAGCGGCACCGAATGCTCACCCAGGACCGCCAGCTCCTCGGCTGCACGCTCGGCTACGACGTGCCGAAGCAGATCATCGAGATGGGCCTGGAAGAGCGCTACCGGGTCGCCATGGATGCCGCGGGCGCCGCCTGGCAGCTGCTCGCGGCCGATTCCGGGCCCGTCCTCGCCCAATACGTCGTCCCGCTCGGCTACCGGGTCCGTTGGTACTTTCGGGCCTCGCTGCGTGAGATCTACCACCTCTGCGAGCTGCGGACGACGCCACAGGGTCACCCCGACTACCGGCTCGTCGCCCAGCAGATGTTCCGGCGCGTCTACGAGGTCCACCCCCAGCTCGCCCAGTACGCGCGCTTCGTCGACCTCGGCCCCGGCGATGAGCTGGAGCGGCGCGCTTCGGAGCGGCGGATCGACGAAAAGCTGAGAGCGCTCGACTCCTAAGGACCCCTCCCACACTCGTGGGGAGGCTCGGCTGCTCCATTCCGATACAAAGCTATCGTTCTCCTTCGATGGCCCCCAAGCGGACGCTGGTCGTGCACGGCGGCGCCGGCGCCTGGTCGGAAGAGCTCCGCCCCCTCGCGATGGAGGGGATCGAGCGAGCGCTCGACGCCGGGCTGGCCGGCTTCGGCGGCGGGCCGCTCGAGGCGTGCTTGGCAGCCGTGCGCTTCCTCGAGGACGACCCGATCTTCAACGCCGGGATCGGCGCCTCCCTCAACGCCGACGGATTCGTCGAGCTTGACGCCGGGGTGATGGACGGCCGCGACCTCCGGGCGGGGGCGGTGGCGGCGGTCCGGGATATCCGCCACCCGGTGGACTTGGCCCGTGCAGTCATGGATGACGGACGCCACGTGCTCCTGGTTGGCGACGGCGCGTCACACTTCGCCGACCAGGCCGGGATCGAGAAGGCCGACCCGAAACTGTTCATCGTCGAACGCCGGCGCCGGCAGCACGAGCAGTGGCAGCGAGGCGAGGGCGACACGGTCGGGGCGGTCGCCTTCGAAGACGGTCACGTGGCCGCGGCGGTGTCGACCGGTGGGTATACGGGCAAGCTGCCCGGGAGGGTCGGCGACAGCCCGATAATCGGCGCCGGCTTCTACGCCGACGACGAGCTCGGCGCCGCCGTCTGCACGGGCTCAGGCGAGGGGTTCATGCGGCTGCTGATCGCCAAGGTCGCCGTCGACGGCATGGCGTCGGCCAGCGGCGCGGAGGCCGGCACCGCCGCGATGGACCTCCTCAAGCGCCGGGTGGACGGCAAGGGCGGTTTGATAACGGTTGACCGGCAGGGCTTCGCGGCCGCCGGTTGGAACACCGACTGGATGCCTTTCGGCTCGCGCCGCAACTGGGAGCCATAACCTGTAGGGAGTGGCTGAGTCCGGCAACACCGGTGAGCTGATCGTCCTCGCCCTCAAAGACGCGGGGACGAGCCACCTTTTCACCCTCAACGGCGCCCACATCTGGCCGATGCTGACCGGCGCGGTCGAGCACGAGATCCGGGTCGTCGATACGCGCCATGAGCAGACCGCGACCTTTGCTGCCGAGGGCTGGTCGAAAGTGACGCGCCAGTGCGGGATTGCCACCGTCACCGCCGGCCCGGGCGTGACGAACGCGATCTCGGCGGTCGCGGCGGCGCACTCCAACGACAGCCCGCTGCTGCTGGTCGGGGGGCGTGCGCCGGAGGCGCGCTGGGGGATGGGGTCGCTCCAGGAGATGGACCACCCGCCGCTGCTGCGGACCATCACCAAGGGAGCGAGCACGCTCAAGTCCGCCGGCGAGGCGTACGCCGCGACGATCACGGGCATCGCGACCGCGCTGACGCCCCGCACCGGGCCGGTCTTCTTCGATGTGCCCTTCGACACCTTCCTTTCGGTGGAGGACCTTCCCGCCCAGCGCACAAAGCCGGAGCCGGAGGGTGGCGCCGACGCCGACCCGGAGCAGGTGAAGCGGGTCGTCGCGCTTCTCCGGGAGGCGCGCCAGCCGGCCGTCATCGCGGGAAGCGGCGTCTGGTGGGCGCACGGGGAAGGAGCGCTCTGCGACTTCGCGGAAGCCGCGGACGTGCCTGTCTATACGAACGGGCTGGCCCGCGGGATGCTGCCACCCGGCCACCGGCTGTTCCGCTCCCGCTCCCGCTCAGCAGGCCTCGGTCAGGCCGACCTCGTCTTCGTCGTCGGCGTGCCGCTCGACTTCCGGCTCAACTGGGGCCAGGCGCCCGTCCTCGACGAGGGGGCCAAGATCGTCTACGTCGACGCCGACGACTTCCGCAAGCACCGCGAGCCGGCGGCCGTGCTCTACGGCGACATCGCCAAGGCGCTGGCGGCGCTCGCGGAGGCCTGCCGCGACACTCCACGCCACGGCGACTGGCTGGCGGAGCTGGCGATCAAGGAAGCCGCCGCGCGAGAGCGGGATCGGCCGCTGTTCGAGTCCGGCTCGACCCCGATCCACCCGGCCCGCCTGGTCGCCGAGGTCGGCCTTTTCCTCGATCCCGACGCAATCGTGGTCGGCGACGGGGGCGACTTCGTCAGCTTCGCCGGCCGCTACCTCGAGCGCCCGGGCCCTGGCCAGTTCATCGACCCGGGCCCGTTCGGCTGTCTCGGCTCGGGACCCGGCTACGCGCTGGCCGCGAAGCTCGCCCATCCCGACCGCCAGGTCGTCCTGCTGAGCGGCGACGGCGCCTTCGGCTTCAGCGGGATGGAGTTCGACAGCCTTGTGCGGCACCAGGTGCCGGTCATCTGCGTCATCGGCAACAACGGGATCTGGGCGACCGAGAAGCACCCGATGCAGACGATGCTCGGCACCTCGATCGCGGCCGACCTGCGCCCCGGCACCCGCTACGACAAGGTCGTCGAGGCGCTGGGTGGCCACGGCGAGCTGGTCGATAGGCCGGAGCAGATCCGGCCCGCCCTTGAACGGGCCGCCAGGGCTGGCGTGCCTGCGTGCCTGAACGTAATCTGCGACCCCGCCGCCGAGTACCCGCGCTCATCCGTGCTCATGTAGTGTCGTCACGCCCATGGCGGTAGCCCAGCAGAAGCGGACCGAGTCGAACCCCTGGCGGACGGCCCAGCACCAGTTCGACGAAGCGGCCGAGATACTCAAGCTCGATCCCGGGCTCCGCAAGATCCTCCGTGAGGTCCAGCGCGAGTTCACCTGCCATTTCCCGGTCCAGATGGACGACAAGACGGTCCGCAACTTCACCGGCTTCCGGATCCAGCACAACATCAACCGCGGTCCGGCCAAGGGCGGCCTCCGCTTCCACCCCGACGTGTCGCTCGACGAGGTCAAGGCGCTGGCGATGTGGATGACCTGGAAATGCGCGGTCGTCAACATCCCCTACGGGGGCGCCAAGGGCGGGGTCATCGTCGACCCGTACTCGCTGAGCGCCAATGAGCTCGAGCACCTGACGCGACGCTTCGCGACCGAAATCTCGATCTTGGTCGGGCCTGACCGCGACATCCCGGCCCCCGACGTCAACACGGACGGCCAGATCATGGCCTGGATGATGGACACCCTCTCCATGCATGCCGGCTACTCGATCACGGCGTCCGTGACTGGCAAGCCTGTGGAGGTGGGCGGTTCCCTCGGCCGAATCGAGGCCACCGGGCGGGGAGTCATGATCTGCACCCTGGCCGCGCTGGAGCATCTGGGCATCAAGCCCCATCAGGCCCGGGTAGCGATCCAGGGCTTCGGCAACGTGGGCAGCGTGTCGGCAAAGCTTCTTGATGAGGCGGGCTGCACCATCGTCGCCCTGTCCGACCAGTACGGGGG
>JALZAP010000097.1:0-2890 GCA_030948245.1 Candidatus Dormiibacterota bacterium
CATCACCACGATCCCATTGAGCCGCTGGGCGGAGGTCACGAACTCCATGTCGTCCGGAACCTCGTCCCCGTCGCGGAAGGCATGGAAGTCGGTCTCGCCCGGCTTGTCCGGGTCGAACACCGCCCACGCCACAAGCCCGTCCGTCTCATGGACACCGAGGATCCTGGCGTCGGGCGGGATCGGCAGGGTGAAGTCCTCGAGGTCAAGCGGCAGAGTGAAAGCCTGGAGTTTGCGCATCGCGCTGACCCTCCTTGTTTACCGGTATGCCTGGATGCCGGTGATCGCCTCGCCGAGGACGAGGGTGTGGATCTCGCTCGTCCCTTCATACGTCAGCACCGATTCGAGGTTGTTGATGTGACGGATGACGGGATACTCGAGGGTGATCCCGTTGGCGGCGAGGATGGTCCGGGCGGAGCGGCAGAACTCGAGCGCCTCGCGCACGTTGTTCAGCTTTCCGAAGGAGACGTGCTGGGCCGTGATCCGGCCCTCGTCCTTCATCCGGCCGAGATGATAGGCAACCAGGGCCGCCTTGTTGAGCTCGAGCAGCATGTTGACGAGCTTCTCCTGGGTGAGCTGGAAGGCGGCGATCGGCTTGCCGAACTGCTGCCGCGTTTTCGAATACTCCAGCGCTGTCTCGTAGCAGGTGCGGGCCGCCCCGACGGCGCCCCAGAGGATGCCGTAGCGGGCTTCGTTGAGGCAGGAGAGCGGGCCCGTCATGCCGGTGACGCTGGGCAGCGCGGCCGATTTGGGCAGGCGGACGTCCTCGAGGATCAGCTCAGAGGTGACCGACGCACGGAGGGAGAGCTTCTTGTGGATGTCCCGCGTCGTGAAACCCTTGGTTCCGCGGGGAACGATGAAGCCTCTTATCCCGTCCGGCCCGCGGGCCCAGACCACGGCGAGGTCGGCGATGCCGCCGTTGGTGATCCAGAGCTTGTTCCCGTTCAGGACCCAGTCGGAGCCATCGCGGCGGGCGGACGTGCGCATCGAGGCGGGATCCGACCCGGAGTCCGGCTCGGTGAGCCCGAAGCAGCCGATCGCCTCGCCGGCCGCCATCCGGGGCAGCCACTCCTGCTTCTGCTCCTCCGAGCCGTACTTCCAGATCGGGAACATCGCCAGGGAACCCTGGACGGAGACGAAGGAACGGAAACCGCTGTCGCCGGCTTCCAGCTCGAGACAGGCCACTCCATAGCTGGTCGCGGAGGCGCCCAGGCAGCCGTAGCCGTGGAGGTGCATGCCGAGCAGTCCGAGCTTCCCGATCTCGGGGGCGACCTCCTTGGGAAAATGTCCCGCTTCGAACCAATCCTCGATGCCGGGCAGGACGCGGTCGCGCACGAATTTGCGAACCGTGTCGCGGACCATCCGCTCCTCGTCGAGGAGAAGGTGGTCGATGTCCATGAAGTCGAGCGGCTTCACCTCGGGGCGTGCGGGGGCGGTCTTCGCCATCACTTACCGGTGAATTCTGGCTCCTGTTTGGACAGAAAGGACATGATCCCGATCACGGCGTCCTCGGAAAGGGTTGCTTTGGCGAAATTGCGGGCCTCGATCTCGAGGCCTTCCTCGAGGCCGACCTCCAGTCCGCGGTTGAGCGAATCCTTGATCAAACCGAGCGCCAGGGTGGCAGCCTTGGCGAGCCGGCCGGCGAGCTCGTCGACGACAGCGTCGAGCTCCTCGGGCGCCACCGCCCGGTTGACGAGACCGATCGCGGCGGCCTGGGCGGCCGACAGCCGGGTGCTCTCGAGCAGCATCGGCAGCGCCTTGGCCCGCCCGATCAGGCGGGGCAGGCGCTGGGTGCCGCCGGCGCCGGGGATGATGCCGAGGGCCGACTCCGACTGGCCGATCTTGGATCGGCCGTCCTCGACCATGACGCGGTAGTCGCAGCAGAGCGTCAGCTCGCAGCCACCGCCCAGCGCGTGGCCGTTGATCCTGGCGATGACGGGTTTCGGGCAGGCCGCGATCGCATCGAAGCCCTGCTGCAGCTTGAGCGTCATCTCCGTTATCTGGTCCTCGGCGTCGGGGGCGTCGCGGTCGATGCCGCCCATCGACGTCAGGTCCGCCCCGACCGAGAAGTACTTCTCGTACTCGCTGGCGAGGATGACGACACGGACCGCGGAGTC
Organism: Candidatus Dormiibacterota bacterium; assembly: GCA_030948245.1. Taxonomy (GTDB): domain Bacteria; phylum Chloroflexota; class Dormibacteria; order Dormibacterales; family Dormibacteraceae; genus UBA6019. Next base: position 2,115 of record JALZAP010000097.1, read on the forward strand.
AGCCGCGAGTTCGGCGAATGCGCTGGAAAGCTCCTCCATCAGGTCGGCGGCGATCCCGTTGTTTCCCTTCCGGTGCATCACCACGGTGGCAACGCCGCCGTCACGCTTGACGTCGAGGCACTCGCCCATCAGGCGGTGAAGAGCGGGATGCCGCCGGCAACCTCGAGCGTGACGCCCGTTATGTAGCCGGCCTCGTCGGAGCAGAGGAAGGCGATCGCGTTGGCGATGTCAGACGGTTCGCCGAAGCGCTTGAACACGGTCCGCTGCTTGAACCGCTCGTAAAGAGGGCTCGAGTCGGCGGCGGCCTTGGCCGCCTCGCTGCCGATGATGCCGGGCACGATCGCGTTCGCGGTGATGCCATGCCGGCCACCCTCCAGCGCGGCGGTCTTGGCGAGGCCGATGACCGCTGCCTTGGAGGCCGAATAGGACGCCTGGCCGAAACCGCCCAGGGTGCCCGCCACCGAGGACATGTAGATGAGCCGGCCGAAGCCGCCCTCCACCATGTACGGCCAGGCCTCCTTGGTGCAGTTGAACGCGCCCGTGAGGTTGACCTTGATGTCGCGGTCCCATAGCTCGTAGCTCTGCTTGGGGATCTGGGCGACGTGGTCGAGGGTGGCGGCGTTGTTGATCAGGATGTCCAGGCGCCCGAACTCGGACTTGACCTTGGCCATGGTGTCCCGGACCTGCTCCCGGTTGGTCACGTCCATCTTGATCGCCAGCGACCTCCGGCCCATCCCGCGGATCTCCTCGGCGGTCGCGTTGGAGTGCACCCAGCC
>JALZAP010000097.1:2900-4173 GCA_030948245.1 Candidatus Dormiibacterota bacterium
CCACCGCTGCCTGGGCCAGGAAGCTGCCCGACTCCTCGGCTGTCTTCTGGAGGTCGGGATCGTCCTCGACCAGGATGTCGGTGATGACGACGTCGGCGCCGGCGCGCGCCAGCGTCAGCGCGTCCTCCCTCCCGAGCCCGCGAGATGCCCCGGTGACGACGGCTACCTTGCCCGAAAGATCGAACGGCATGCGTGGATCACTCCCTTGCGTAATTTGGTGGATGGGCCGCGCGATTCAGCCCGTGGCCGCCTCGAGCTCCGCCAGCGCCTTGGTCAGCACCCTCTCCCCCTTCTGGTTCTCGCCGTTCAGCTCCAGCCTGACGAGCCCGCCCTCCTCACCGGCGACGTGGCCCGAGAATGTGATCGTGTCGCCCGGCAGGACCATCCCCGAGAAGCGGCAGCGAAGCCTCCGCAGCCGGCGGTGGTCACCGGCGTAGGCCACCACGAAGTTGGCCAGGTGGGCCATCCCGAGCATCCCGTGCGCGATGACGCCGGGCAGGCCGGCCGCACGCGCGGCTGCGTCGTCGAGATGGATCGGGTTGTGGTCGCCGGATGCCTCCGCGTAGGCCCGGATCTGGTCCCGGGTGACCTGCCAGCTGTAGGGCTCGAGCTCGGTCAACCCCGGATCACGTTGACCATCCGCGAGCTGCAGAGCGGCTCACCACCAGAGAGGACGTCGGTCGCATATGTCAAAAATCGCAGATTCCGGCGCTCCACGTCCTCCTCCACCCGCCCTTCCGCCACCACCTCCACGCCCACCTCCGGGTGGCGGGTCCAGGTGAACTCCTGCTCGCTGTGGAGGAGGTGCGCGAAGTCCACGGCGGCATCCGGGTCGCCGTAGAGCTGGCCGGCGGTTGAGAAGAGGGCGTAGACGGCCGCGTAGGTGGGCGGCACGCCTGCCTCCGGGTCAGCTCCGATGGCACGCGCGAACGCGCGCACGCGATCAGCTTCGATCTTGCTCTCGACCGGGGGATAGGACTTGCCGGCGACGCTCATTGGTTCCCGCCCCCGATGACGCCGTAGACCTCGATGTCGTGCTTCTTGGCCTCCGCCGCCTCGCGTTCCTCGAAGAACAGGAAGTGGCCCTTGCCGTGAAGGTAGTAGCCGCCGCCCTCGTCCCGGGTGACCTTCAGGTAGGCCAGGTCCACGTCATAGACCTGCCCCGAGGCGGAGACCTTCAGGAGAGTCAATTCTGCGGGAGGCCGCGGCCTACCAGGCCGGCCGCAGGCGCTCGACCAGGCGGCGGACCAGGTGGGGGCGGATCTCCTGCCAC
>JALZAP010000097.1:4183-6506 GCA_030948245.1 Candidatus Dormiibacterota bacterium
GCGCCGGCGGGCGGCCTCGGCCGGGCCATAAGCGGCGACCACGAAGCTGTCGGTCAGCTCGTGGATCGGACGGGTCATTTCGGGATAGGCGGCTGCCAGCCGGCGCCCGGTCTCGGAGGGCGTCTCCCCCGCCGGTCCGCTGTCCCCGGCCAGCCGGCTCAGCACGCCGAGCCGCGTCCAGACCTCGCCGGCCGTATGCGGTCTCAGGTAGCGCGAGGCGGCGAAGAATGCGACCGCGCCGAGGAGCAGGAAGCCGAAGGGGATCAGCAGCCAGAGCGGGAACTGGCCCGAGCCGCCGAGCGGCCCGGTCTGGTTGGGGACGTCGCCGCCGAGATCCTTGAGCGCCTTCGCCCTGGCGGCCGAACCGCCGGCGGTGTCAACCGTGCTGTCGCCGGTGGCGCACTGGTCGCGGTTGCAGGTGTTGGGCGCCTGGGCCCGGGGAATCGAGTAGTAGTTGCCGTCGGGGGTGGGCTCGAAGGGGATCCAGCCGTAGCCAGGGAAGAAGGCCTCCACCCAGGTGTGAGCGTCGGACTCCTTGACGACGTACTGCTTGATCTTGCTGTCATAGGTTCCCGGTCCGAAGCCGTTGACGAGCCGGGTGGGGATCCCCTCCGCCCTGAGCATGTCGCCCATCGCGGTCGCGAAGTACTCGCAGTAGCCGGTCTTGGCGTCGAAGAGGAAGGCGCCGATCGGGTCGGTCGTGCCGTCCTTCGGCACCGGCGGGGTGAGCGTATAGGTGTAGTTGGAGCGAAGGTAGGACTCGATCGCGGCCGCCTTGTCGTAGTTGTTGGTCAGCTTGGCGGTCACCTGGTCGGCGAGCGCCTTGATCTTCAAGGTGGTTGGCGAGGTGACGCCGCCGCTGCCGATGACGACGATGTTGTTGCTGGCCTGTCCGCTGGTTCCGCCGTTGGTCGTCGTGAAGGCCGGCGTCCCGGTGAGACCCGGGTAGGAGAGGTAGGGCACCAACCAGGCCGCGTAGTCGGTGCCTGCATTGCGGAGCTCGTCCTCGGTCGGGTTGGCATAGCTGACGGTGACCTTGTAGAAGCCGGCCGAGGTGGCCGGGTGCGAGCTCGCCACTCGGTCGACGGTCCCGAAGGAGGGCGTGGCGGCTGCCTTGTAGCTCTCCACCGCGATCGCGTCGCGGTCGGTGCGGTTGAGCTGGCCGGGATAAAACAGGAGGTCGGGCGCATTGGCGGGCGGTCTCAGCATGTGGACCTGGATGGTCGAGCCGTTCTGCTCGTGGAGGATTCCGTCGGCATAGGAGACGTTTTGGTTCTTCCCCACGAAGAACTGGAAGCCGAACTGGTTGTTCAGGTACGCCCACTGGTTGGGCCGGTTGCCGTTCTGGAGGTTGACGCCGCGGAAGTAGCGGGGTCCCAGGTACTGACCGTTGAAGTTGTAGACGAAGACGACCCGGTCGCTCCGCCTGAGCGGACCGTTGAGCCCGGCGTCGAGCGCGAAGCCGCTGGAGAAAGCGGCGGTTCCGCCCCGACCGACCTCGACCGGGTGGTTGAGGTTCTGCTGGAACTCGGCCCAGTTCCGGAAGACACCGTTCTCGACATTCACCGTCTGGTCGTCGTGGGTCAGCGGCGGGACGAAGATCGCCAGGAGCATCACGCCTGCAGTCGCGGCGACTCCCGTTTCCCAGAAGTCCCAGCGCGAGTCGGAGCTCAGCCGCAGCCCGCTCTTGAGTGCCCGCAGGAGTGAGGCGCGGTAGTTGCTCCAGAGCAGCAGCGCGATGGTCAGGAGCAGGAAGTAGAGGGTGTTCGCGTTCTGCTCGTCCTTCGAGTTGAGGACGTTGGTGGCGAAGACCGCGGCACCAGGAAAGATGCCCAGGATCGGCTTGCGCCAGCGCAGCGTGCACCACGCGAGCCAGCCGCCGACCACCCAGAAGATGACGCTGCCGAGAAAGAGGAAAAGAGATGCGTCAATCGTCTCGGTGCTGCCGGTGATGGAGTTGAGCCAGGTGTCCGGCGACGGCACTCCGAAGGGGCTCGAAGGGTGTGCGGCGTGCAGTGCAGTGGCGTTGAGGTACCAGGGGACGAGCGCGGTGCCGATCGCGCCGAGGGTCAGGGCGACGAAGGTGGGAACCACGCGCGCCAGCGCGAGCACGGACATCACGACCACCGCCAGGAACGCCACCGGCGTGAAGACCTCGGAGTGGTTGACCCAGGCCATGATGATGGTGGACTGCGCGACGACCTGGGCGAGGAACGCGACGAGCAGTATCGTCGGCAGCTCCGCGAAGGAGATGCGCTCCCGCAGCCTAGACCAAGCGGACTGCATTTCTGGTCTTCATGAGGCGGCTGAAGTCGTCGCCCTT
>JALZAP010000098.1 GCA_030948245.1 Candidatus Dormiibacterota bacterium
GATCGCGGTCGGGGCCGTGTAGAGGATGTCGACCTTGTAGCGCTCGATGATGTCCCACCAGCGGTCCTTGTCGGGGAAGTCGGGGGTTCCCTCGTACAGCACGCCGGTGGTCCCGTTGCAGAGCGGTCCGAACACGATGTAGCTGTGCCCGGTCACCCAGCCGACGTCGGCCGCGCACCAGTAGACGGAGTCGGGCTTGACGTCGAAGACGTAGTGGTGGGTGGTGGCGACGCCGACCAGGTAGCCACCGGTGGTGTGCATGATCCCCTTCGGCTTGGCGGTGGTTCCGCTCGTGTAGAGCAGGTAGAGGAGGTCCTCCGCGTCCATCGGCTCGCAGGGGCAGCTGGCTGCGTCGTCGGAAACGCCGGCGACCATCTCGTCCCACCCGAGGTCGCGGCCTTCGTCCATCGGTACGTCACCGCCGAGCCGCTTCAGAACGACACAGCGCTTGACCGTCGCAGCCGACTTCAGCGCCTCGTCGACGTTCGCCTTGAGGGGTACCTGGTTGCCTCGCCGCCAGCCCATGTCCTGGGTTATCACGACCTCGCAGGACATGTCGTTCAGGCGATCGGAGAGGGACGCGGCGCTGAAGCCACCGAAGACGACGGTGAAAGGCGCGCCCAGCCGCGCGCAGGCGAGCATCGCAGTCGGCAGCTCGGGGACCATGCCCATGTAGATGGCGACCGGCGTCCCCTTCCCCACGCCCAGCTTGCGGAGCCCGTTGGCGGCCCGGACGACATCGCGCTGGAGGTCGGCGAAGGTTATCGTCCGCTTCTCCCCGATGGGCTCGCCCTCCCAGTGGTAGGCGACCTTGTCGCCGGCACCCGCCTCGACGTGCCGGTCGACGCAGTTGTAGGCGACGTTCAGCTTCCCGCCCAGGAAGAACTTCGCGAAAGGTGGTTTCCACTCGTAGAGGTCGCTGAAGGGCTCGAACCAGGTGACCCGCTTCGCCTCCTCAGTCCAGAAGGTCTCGAAGTCGCGGTCGTAGATGTCCGGCTTGGCATTGGCCTGGGCTGCGAATTCCGGCGGAGGTGGAAACCGCCGCTCCTCGACCTGCATCGTCTCGATCGCATGGCCGCCCGGCTCGGTGACGCTCATTGACACTTCCTCTTTGAACGAAGGGACGGCTGGAAGCTTTCGCTGCGGAAACTCTACCCGGCCGCCATGAACTTCTCGATCCTTGTCAGAGCTTCGCCCAGGTGGCTGGCCGACTGCGTATAGGCCAGCCGGATGTAACCCTTGCCGGCGGCGCCGAAGGCGGTGCCGGGCAGGACCGCGACACCCGCCTCGTTGAGCAGCCGATCGGCCATCGTCCGTTCGTCCATTCCGGTGCCCTCGATGTTGGGAAAGGCGTAGAAGGAACCGTCCGGCCGAGCGCAGCGAAAACCGGGGATCCGGTTCAGGCCGTCGACCATCTGGTCGCGCCGCCGCTCGAACTCGGCCACCATCCGCTTCACCGCCATGTCCGACTCGGGCGCGTTGAAGGCCTCGATCGCCGCCATCTGGGTGAACGCGGCGGCGCAGGACGAGGTGTTGATCATCAGCGTCTCCATCCGCGCGGCGAGGTCGCGCGGCGCGACGCCGTAGCCGAGCCGCCAGCCGCACATGGCGTAGGCCTTCGACATCCCGTCGAGGAGGACGGTCCGCTCTCGCATCCCCGGCTGGGCGAGCAGCGAGACGTGCTGGAACTCCCCGTAGACGATCTGGGAGTAGATCTCGTCGGAAAGGACCATCAGGTCACGCTCGACGGCGAGCCGGGAGATGAACTCCACGTCCTCTTTGGTCAGCACGCCCCCGGTCGGGTTCTGCGGTGTGTTGACGATCAGGAGCCGGGTCCGGTCGGTGACCAGCGAGGCCAACTCCTCGAGATCCATCCGGAAGCCGCGCTCCTCGCGGAGGCGGATCGGCACCGGCCTCGCCTCGATGAAGCGGACCAGCGACTCGTAGACCGGGTAGCCGGGGTCGGGCAGGATGACCTCGTCGCCGGGCTCCACGCAGCAGAGCAGCGTGAAGAGGAGCACGTTCTTGGAGCCGGGTACCATCACCACCTCGAGCGGCTGGACATCGGTCCCGAACCGTTTGTTGAGGAAGTCGGCCACCGCCTGGCGAACCTCGAGGATGCCGCCCGCCGGCGTGTAGTGGGTGTAGTCGGCGTGCATCGCCCCGTAGGCCGCCTCGACTATGTTCTCGGGCGTCGGAAAGTCCGGCTCGCCGATCTCGAGGTGGATGACGCTCTTCCCCTGCGCCTCCAGCATCCGCGCCTTGGCCAGCACCTCGAAGGCGCCCTCGGTGCCGAGGTTCTGCATTCGCTGCGCGAACTTCACGGTCATCTAGAAGATGGTCCTGCTCGTGCCGCCGTCGATGATGATCGTCTGCCCGGTTATGTATCCCGCCTGGGAGGAGCACAGGTAGGCGCACAGGTCGCCCAGCTCGGAGGCGTCCCCGTAGCGCTTCATCGGGAGCGCGCCGGCGTTCCGCTCGAGCTGCTCCTCGACGCTGATCCCGGCGCCCTCGGCGTTGGACCTGGCGATCGAGCGGGTGCGGTCGGTGAGGATCGAGTTGGGGCCGATCGAGTTGACCGTCACGCCGAGCGGCGCGAGCTCGGCCGAGAGCATCTTGGCCATCGCGGTCACGCCGGGGCGGAAGGCGTTGGAGAGAAGGAGCAGGTTGCTCGGCTCCTTCACGAAGGCGGAGGTGATGTTCACGATCCGGCCCTGCTTCGATTTCCTGAGGTGCGGAATCGAGTTCCGCCACAGCCAGACGGCACTCATCGTCGTCAGGTGGAAGGCCTTCTGCCAGGTCTCGTCATCGACCTGATCGAGGGTTCCCGGCGGGGCTCCGCCGGCGTTCACGACGACGATGTCGAGCCCTTCCAGGGCTTCAACCGCCGCGACCACCAGCGCTTCCACCTGCTCCTTGTCGGAGACGTCGGTGACCCGGTAGCCGGCGCCGCCGATGCGACGGTTGAGCTCGACCAGGCCCGCCTCGTCGCGGGCGGCGACGAAGACCGACGCGCCCTCGCGGGCGAGCGCTTCGGCGCAGGCGCGCCCCAGGCCGCGGCTGGCGGCGGTGACCAGTGCCTTGCGTCCCTTCAGCCCAAGCTCCATACCTACTGAGGCGAGAATAACGGCAATGGAGAAAGGCCCGATCGACACCACCACCCCGCTCGGCAGGCGAACCGTGGAGCGGCTGGAGACCGAGATCGGCATCTGGCTGACGACGGTTGCCCCGGACGGCACCCCCCAGCCCAACCCGGTCTGGTTCCTCTGGGACGGCGCCACGGTGCTCATCTACAGCCACAACAAGGCCGCCCGCCTGCGCAACCTTCGCGGCAATCCCCGAGTCGCGCTCAACTTCGACAGCCCTGACGGCGGCGATTCCGACGTCAACATAGTCACCGGCAGCGCCAGCCTGGCCCCCGAAGAACCCCCGCCAGATCAGAACGCGGCCTACCTGGCCAAGTACGCCGCGGCGATCACGAGGATCGGGATGGACACCGAGAGTTTCACCCAGCTGTATTCGGTCGCCCTCCGGGTCACGCCCGAGAAGGTGCGCGGCTTTTAGCAAACCGCAGCGCAAAAATCGGCCGTAGTCCGGTTACTTCAGGTAGGCGAGGTGTTGAGGTGACATGAGAGCGGAGTCCTCAACAATGCAACGGAAACGTACGTCCAGCGGACAGGCGACGGTGTATGAGGGACGGAATTCTCGTACGGCCGATCCCATCTCTGACTGGATTCTCTAGCCGCTGACGGCGTACCAATCGGTCACGTACTGGAACCTGTCCACTGCATCGATGACCGGGTTCGCGTGGACGCCGCCGATCCGCCGGTTGACCGCATACCAGTAGTGCGGCTCGTAAAGGAAGAACGCCGGCGCAGCGTCGACAAGCAGGTCCTCGAGGTCGCCGTAGGCCGCGATCCTGTCCTTCATCTCGATCGCCGCCCTTCCGTCCTCGAGGTCCTTGTCGATGAAGGACTGCCGGGGAAGGTCTGAGAAGTTGAGCGGGTAGGCGGCCTCGCTCGAGTGCCAGAAGCTGAACTGGTCGGGATCAGGGCCGTTGTCGAGACTCGCCAGCGCCATCTGGTAGCTCCGCGCGCCGAGGTACTTGGTCACCAGCTGGCCGGCGGGCACGATGTTGAGCCGGACGCCGATGCCGACCGCGGCCAGCTGGCGCTGCAGCACGCGGGCCACGTCGCGGTAGGGGAAAGCGTCAGCTGCCACCAGCTCGACGATGAAGTCGACCCCGTGCTGGCTGCGGTAGAGGCCCTGCACGGGCATCGTCCAGCCCGCCTCGTCGAGCGCTCGCTGGGCGGCCTCCGGGTCGTATGGAAGACGCTCGCCGGCTGCGGCCGAATAGGCCCAGTCGCTGGGAGGGATCGAGGTCGACTGCGACTCGCCTGCACCGCGAAGCACGTCGCGGACCAGGGCCGTGCGGTTGATCGCCTGGCTCAGCCCGCGGCGGACCGACTGGCTGGCGAAGAAGGGATGCTTTGGATCGAGGTCGAGGAAGACCGAGGTGAAGCTGAAGGTGCGCACCTGGTGAAGGCTGACGTCCGGCCGCGCGAGGAGCTTCTCCTGGCCAGGTGAGAGGATCCCTCCGACGCCGTCGGCCACGCCGCCGGCCACCGCCGCGACCGCGTCGTCGAGGCTGCTGTAGCCCTTGAAGACAACCCGGTCGAGGCGCGCCGCCGGCACCGCGTTGGAGTTGCGCTTGAGCGTCACCACCGAGCGGTCGCTGGAGATCGAGTCGACCTGGAACGGCCCGGTGCCGATCGCCTTGGCTCCGCTGTAGGGGCTGCTGGGGATCGTCGCGACGTCGCCCGGAAAGAGGTGCTGGGGGATGATCCCGATCCGGAGGGAGTTGAGAAATCCCGCGCTCGGCGACTTGAGCGTGAAGTCGACCTGGTCGTCCGCGATCTTCTTGACGCTCACGCCCTTCCAGATGCCGGCCTCGGGAAGGCTGTAGCCGGGATCCTGCAGGACGGAGAACGTGTAGCGGACGTCATCGGCCGTGAAGGGCAGTCCGTCGGCCCACCTGACGTCGGGTCGGAGCAGCACGCTGTAGGTCAGGTGGTCGGCCGAGAGGCGGATCTCCCGCGCCAGCAGCGGCTTGATCTGCTGGTCAGGGCCGACCTGGGTAAGCCCCTGGTAGATCAGGCTGTCGATGTCGCGGGCGTTGTCCTCGTCGGCGAAGAGCGGGTTCAGGTAGCCGGCGATCCCGGCGACCGCCTCGGTGAAGGTGCCGCCGCTGCTCGCGGTCGCCGGCGGCGGGCTGATGATGACCGGGGCGGTTCTGGCGGCGGGCTGGCAGGCGCTCGCGAGGATGGCGCAGAGCACAAGCAGGGCGAGTCCCCCGCCCGGCTGGCGCAGCCGCACTACTTCGTGGTGGCCGCCAGGTGGGTCGCCACGATTATGTAGGCGAGCGAATTGGCAAGGAAGCCGAAGACCAGCACCCAGCTGGTCCAGTACAGCTGCCGCTCAAGGCCGCGCCTGGTCCGATAGCCGCCACCGAAATCGCCGCCACCGCCGCCGATCGTGCCGCCAAGCCCGGTCGCCTTGGGCGTCTGGAGCAGTATGGTCGCCATCAGCAGGCCGCAGATGACGAGCTCGGCGACGACCAGGAAGGGGCGGATCTGTGCCATGCCCCAAGGTTACCCTCCGCCGAAGGGCAGGGGATATGCCGCGGGCAGGCTTTGCCGCGCACGGCCGACCGGGGGAAAACGTCCCCCCTCCTGGATCAAGTGCCAAAGCGCTTGTTGACCGCGTCCCAGCTGATCGTGTTGAACCAGGCGCCGACGTAGTCCGGCCGCTTGTTCTGGTACTTCAGGTAGTAGGCGTGCTCCCAGACGTCGACGCCGAGCACCGGCGTCAGACCCTCCGAGAGCGGGGTGTCCTGGTTGGGCCGGCCGAAGACCGACAGCTTGCCCGAGCCGTCCTTGACCAGCCAGCCCCAGCCGGAGCCGAACTGGCCGACCGCGGCCTTGGTCAGCGTCTCCTTGAAGGTTGCGTAGTCGCCGAAGGCGGAGCTGATCGCCGCGCCCACTGCGCCGGTCGGCTCGCCGCCACCGTTGGGCCCCATGATCTCCCAGAAGAGCGAGTGGTTGTAGTGGCCGCCGCCGTTGTTGCGGACCACGGTCCGGATGTCCTCGGGGATCGCGTTCAGGTCACCGAGCAGGTCTTCGATGCTCTTGTCGGCGAGCTCGGGATGCTTCTCGATCGCCGCGTTCAGGTTGTTGATGTAGGCCTGGTGATGGCGGTCGTGGTGGATCTCCATCGTCTGGGCGTCGATGTGCGGCTCGAGGGCCGCGAAGTCGTAGGGAAGCGGTGGAAGTGCAAAGGCCATGTGGTTTACCTCCTGGCTTTTCAATTCAGCTTTTGGCGATCTCTACAAGTCTTGGAACCAAGTCCGGTCCGCGGAGCTTCCCCAGCAACCCTCGAGCCGCCTCACCCTCACCGAACTGCAGCGCCCCCTCCGGCTCCA
>JALZAP010000099.1 GCA_030948245.1 Candidatus Dormiibacterota bacterium
CGGCGTCGCCGTCGCCTTCGCCGACCTAGAGCGAGCCCAGAGCCCTCAGAAGCTCCAGAGGACGTCCTGCCCATTCGGCTGGACGATCTGCTCCAGGCGTACCTGGAGGTCGGCGATCCGCTGCTGCGACCCCTGCACCCGGATCTCGATCAGCTCGGCCAGCCGCAGGCCGGCGACCGAGGCGCAGTCCTGGAGGAACGGGAAGACGACCGGGCGGACGGCGTTCTGGATGTACTCGCGCGACACCTCGGCGCCCTTCTCGAGCCCGCCCGCTCTCTCCAGGCTGCGGTCGCGGAAGGCCATCACGACAACCTCGTCACTCAGCATCACCGGGTCGGTCCAGGAATAGGGTCCGTCCTCCCGCCGGCGGAGCATCCTCAGGTGGCCGATAAGCCGCTGCATCGGCTGCGCCGGGCCTTCGATCAGGAGCGGAACGTCCGGGGCCGCAGTGTAGGCGTCCTGCCCCGGGTAGCGAGCCGTGAAGCCAAGGTCAGTTACCCCTGAGAAGGGTGCCGGTACCTTGATCGTGATCTCTTCCATAACGGTTTATAAGATCGTTAACGCCTGGCGGGCCCAAAGCGGACGATAACATCACATTATCAACAATGTCACTATAAGGAAACTGTGTAGTGGAACTGGCCGGAATCCGCATCATCGACCTCACCCGGCTGCTTCCCGGCGCGTTCTGCACGATGCTACTCGGGGACCGCGGCGCCGACGTCATCAAGGTCGAGGAGCCGGGAACCGGCGACTACATGCGCTGGCTGCCGCCCCTCGAAGGCGGCCAGGGCGTCATCTTCAACTCGCTCAACAGGAACAAGCGGGCGATCACGCTCAACCTCAAGTCGGAGGCAGGGCGCGAGCTGTTCAAGACGCTGGTCGGGACCGCCGACGTGGTGGTGGAGGGAAACCGGCCTGGCGTGATGGAGCGGCTCGGCCTTGGCTGGGAGACGCTCCGCGCCCTGCGCCCGGGCCTCGTTCTATGCTCGATCACCGGCTACGGCCAGGACGGCCCCTTCGCCATGCGCGCCGGCCATGACCTCAACTACCTGGCCACCGCGGGAGTTCTCTCCTTGAACGGGCTGCCCGGCGGCCGGGCCCACCCGCTGGCCGTCCAGGTGGCCGACATCGGCGCGGGAGGTGTTGGCGCCGCCGCGGCGATCCTCGCCGCCCTTCTCGGTGTGGCCAGGGGTGGCCAGGGCAGTCACCTTGACGTGTCGATGACCGACGGGGCGCTGACGTGGCTCGCGATGCCGGTCGCCGAGGCGTTCGCCGGCGGTGAGCAGCCTGTCGCGGGGCGCACACGGCTGACCGGGCGGTTTCCCTGCTACCGGGTCTACGAGTGCGCGGACGGCCGCTTCCTCTCGGTCGGGGCGCTCGAGCCGAAGTTCTGGTCCGCGCTCGTTGAAGCCCTCGGGCGGCCGGACCTGCTCGCCCGCCACCTCGACGACAGCCCGGAGGCGCATTCCGAGGTCGAGGCCGTCTTCCTCAGCCGGAGCCGGGACGACTGGGCCTCTCGCCTCGATGGACTCGACGTCTGCGTCGAGCCGGTGCTCGAGGTGACCGAGGTCGAGAGGCATCCCCAGGTCGCGGCCCGAGGACTGATCCGGCACGAAACCAGCGGCGCCGAGGTGGCGCCGGGCGTGCCGCTCGGCGAGGGCTGGCGCCGGCTCGACCCACCCCGGCTGGGCGAGCACAACCTCGAGGTCCTCGCCGAGCTCGGGGTCGACGCCGGCCGGCTGGCCGAGCTGGCAGCGGCCGGGGTGGTCTGAGACGGCCGCCCCGATCTTCCATATAACCACCCGCGAGCAGTGGAACCATGCTGCGCTGGCCGGCAAGTACCAGGCCGACTCGTTGGTCACCGAGGGGTTCATCCACTGCTCGACCGCCTCCCAGCTGGAAGCGAGCGGCCGCCACTTCGCCGCTCAGACAGGACTGGTCGTGCTTGAGATCGACCCTGAGAAGCTGCGCTGGGAACTGCGATGGGAGAACTCACAGGGCGAAGCTTTCCCGCACCTCTACGGCCCGCTCGACCTCGAGGCGGTTATCTCGGTCCAGACCTTCTCGGTCTGAGCCCGGGTCTCCTCCCGGGTCCGGCTGTTGTCGATCACGTGAGTGGCCCGGGAGCGCTTCTCGTCGATCGGCATCTGGCTGGCGATCCGGGCCCGGGCGTCGGCCTCCGGCATCCCCCGGGCAAGCAGCCGCTCCAGCTGGAGCGCCGGCGGGACGTGGACCAGGATCGTCGACCGGAAGAGCGGCTCGTAGCCGTTCTCGAAGAGCAGCGGGATGTCCTGGACGACGACCTCCGCGCCCTCGGCAGCGGCCTCGCCAAGGCGCGCCGCCGTCCAATCCCGAACCAGCGGATGGACGATCGCGTTGAGCCGCTCGAGCGCCTGCTTGTCGTTGAAGACGATCTCGGCAAGCCGCCCGCGGTCGAGTCGCCCGGCGCGGACGACCTCGGGTCCGAACTCCGCCTCCACTGCCGCGAACCCGGGGGAGCCCGGCTCGACGACCGCGCGCGCGCCCTCGTCGGCGTCGATGACGCGGGCGCCAAGCTCGCGCAGGAAGCCGCTGACGGTGCTCTTACCGGAGCCGATCCCTCCGCTGAGGCCGATCAGGTCCACTGCGAAATCAATACGATTCGTATCTGATGCAGGACGAGAAGTTTGATGCGATCGTGGTCGGGGCGGGCCCGGCCGGGATCTCGGCGGCGATAACGATGGCTCGCGCCGGCCTCCAGGTCGTGGTCCTCGAGAAGGGAGAGAAGCCGGGCGCCAAGAACGTCATGGGCGGCATCCTCTACCGCCACAACCTGGAGGAGGTCGTCGGTGACGCCTGGCAGGAGGCGCCGGTCGAGCGGCCGATGATCGAGGAGCAGCGCTGGTTCATGACCAAGAGCGCCGCCTTGCGGCTGCTCGGCCACAAGAACTTCCGCCATCGCGAGCATCCCAACTCCTTCAGCGTTCTCCGCGCCCGCTTCGATCCCTGGTACGCGAGCAAGGCCGAGGAGCTGGGGGCGTTCGTCATCAACGAGACCGTCGTCGAGAGCCTCATCGTCCGCGAGGGCAAGGTGGTCGGCGTGACCACCGGTCGGGAGGGCGACCTCTTCGCCGACGTGGTCGTCGTCTGCGAGGGCATCGGCCTTGGAATGCGGCTGCTCGAGCGCGCCGGGCTCAAGAAGCCGATCCGCGCCAACCAGGCGGCGATCGCCGTCAAGGAGATCATGGCCCTCGACCCCGAGAGGATCGAGGAGCGCTTCAACTGCGAGCCGGGCGAGGGCTGCGCCGTCGAGTGCTTCGGCGACTCGACCTTCGGAAAGGCGGGCTTCATGTTCATCTACACCAACAAGGAGACGCTCTCGGTGGGCGGCGGCGTGCTCGTCAGCGACTACAGCGGAGGCGTCGTCACGGCGGGGGATGTGGGGCGCGTCGACCACGGGATGATCACGCCCAACGAGCTGCTCGAGCACTTCAAGAGCCATCCCGCCATCAAGCCCCTGTTGAAGGGTGCCGAGACAGTCGAGTACCTGGCGAAGATGATCCCCGAGGCCGGCTACAAGGCGATGCCCAAGCTCTACGGGAACGGCTACCTGGTCTGCGGCGACGCGGCGATGATGGCAAACCCGGTGCACCGCGAGGGCTCCAACCTGGCGATGGCAAGCGGCCGGATGGCGGGCGAGACGGTGATCCAGGCGAAGGAGCTGGGCGACTTCTCGGAGCGCACCCTCGTCCGCTACAAGGGCCGGATCGACAACTCCTGGATCGCCAAAGACATGAAGAAGTACGACGGCGCGGTCCCGCTCTTGGAGGAGAACCCGAACATGCTCGGCAAGTACCCCGAGCTGCTCGACCGCGCCCTCGACGAGTTCTTCCGTGTTGACGGCACGTCCAAGTGGGAGAAGCAGGGCAAGATCTTCAACCTGATGCGCAAGGAAGGTGGCCCGAGGATGCTCTGGGACACTGTCAAAGCCGCCTGGACGATGAAATGAGCCGCGCTTGGCCGGATCGGTCCTGAACGGACGAAGCGCTAGCGGCTCGTCACGCTCACCTGTACCGAATGCAGGCCGCTTGATCCGTCCGGGTAGCTGGGGCTGGCGGCGCCGACCTGCAGCGCCCCCGCGCCGTCGTGGGCTCGGACCTGCAGGCGGTACTGGCCCGCCGCGGCCACCGTCCAACTTGCGGTCCAGGTCACCCAGGTCAGGTTGGAGAGCGGCGGCTTCAGGACTGCCGGCAGCCAGGACCGCCCTCCGTCGGCGCTGATCTCGACCCCGCTGATTCCGCGCTTGCCGGCGAAGGCGACGCCGGAGACGTCGATCGCGCCGGCCTTGAGCAGCGACCCCTCCGGCGGCGAGTCGATCCGCGACATCGTCTTTACCGCCGCGTCGGGGTTCCAGCCCTGGTTCTCCCAGTAGCCGTTCCGGCTGCCCGTCGCGAGCTCGATGTCCTCGACCCACTTCGGCCCCTTCATGCCGTAGTGGCCGGGGACCAGGATCCGCGCCGGGAAGCCGTGAACGTCGGGTAGAGGCCTGCCATCGAGCGTGAGCGCAAGCAGGATCTCCGGGGACTGCCGGATCAAGCTCAGGGGCAGGCTCTCGGTATAGCCGTCGCGGGACCGAAAGGCGATCAGCGTCGCACCAGGCTGCACGCCGGCCAGGTCGAGCACCGTGCCCAGCGGGATGCCGCCGAAGAGGCCGGTGCTGATCTGGTAGCCACCCACGTTGTTGCTTATGCACTCCAGCGTCACGTACTCGGTCACGGCCGCCATGGCGCGCAGATCAGCGAGCTTGAAGCGCTGCGGTTTGTCGACCAGGCCGTGGATGTTGAGCTCCCAGCCGGCCGCGTCGACGATCGGGTCGGTGAAGTTCTTGGATACCACGTAGAAGTCGCCGATCGGCGTCAGCTCGGCCGTCGGACCGGTCGAAGGCGCGGCGAAGATCGCTTTGTACCAGCGCGGGACGAGCTCGAAGCCGAGCAGCAGGAGGGAGCCGCCCGCGATCGCAAGCGGGACGGCGCGCAGCATCTGCCGGCGGCCCGGATCGGCCAGCTCCGAGCGGGGGGCCAGCCAGTTGTCGTAGGCGCCCTCCAGGATCACCGCGTAGAGCAGGAAGAGCACCGCCCAGAGGAGCGGGGCGGTGAAGCTTTCGAGAAGACCAAACCAGCCGTCGCCGCTCGCCGGGAGCAGCACGCCGACGACGACCAGCCAGGCGATCGCGGCGAAGATCATCGCGAGGTGGGAGATCGTGCGAGTTCTGCGCAGGTACCCGTAGATCCCGCCCAGCACGGCCAGGCCGGCGATCATGGTGAGGATCAGGCTCAGCTCCTCGACGACCTTTCCGGCGTGCTGCAGGGTGTCGATGAGGAAGCCGAACACGGCGCCCGGCATGAGGTCGAGGATCGGCTGCTGGAGAAGCTGGGGCAGGGGCCGGAGACCGGCCAACGGGCCGAGCAGATACATCGCGGCGACGAGCACGGCGCCTGCCACCGCGCCCGCTGCCAGGCCGCGCCGAAGCTCGGGGATTCTCATTCCAGGGGCGATCGTAAGCATGTACTCCGTTGGGGAACGGGGTCTGAACTAGCCTGCGTTCCTTAACAGGACGTAGCAGGAATGTTTCAGCACGCTTTTAGGCTCAGTTGCCAAGATGGAGCAGGTCGTCCTCAGAGTTCTCCGTGCGGAGGTCCGCCGGCGCAAGTGCCCGGGCTGCGGAAACTCGCTCCGCCGCGCCGACATCGAGGCGAGCTTCCGCAACGACAAAAACATCCAGCTTCATTTCCGCTGCCGGTTCTGCTCCTTCGAGGGCGGCGGCCAGTTCGAGCTCACCCCCGAGATGTGCCAGGAGGCGGCGCAGATCGCCACCGCCGAGGGTGAGGAGGTCCTCCTTCCCGAGCCCGTCACGGTTCCTGAGCTCGACCCCATCACGGGCGACGACCTGATCGCCGTCCACGAGATCCTCAACGGCTGGAGCGGCGACTTCGGCCAGCTTCTCGCAAAGAGCTCAGTCCAAGCTTCCTAGCCCGCGCAGGGTGTTTAATCGGCAGTTAATGCCGAGATCGCCTTTCACCGCCGAGGACATCTACAGCTTCCGCTGGATCGACCACGTCAGGGTGAGTCCCGAGGGCGATCGAGTCGCCTACGTTGTGCGCCGCGCCGACCGGGAAGCAGTCGACTACCGGAGCCACGTCCACGTCCGCGGGGTCCGCGAGGACGACCTCGTCATCCAGGCGACGGCGGGCAAGCAGGACGACTCGCCGGAGTGGGCTCCCGATGGCCGCCGCCTCGCCTACACCGGCAAGAAGGGCAACGCCCACCAGGTGTTCGTCCTCGACCCCGACGCCGGTGACGCCCGCCAGGTCACTTCGCTCGAGTTCGGCGCGAGGGCGCCCAAGTGGTCGCCCGACGGCCGCCGCGTGGCTTTCAGAGGCTCCGTCGTCGGCCACCCCGAAGGTGTCGTCGCCGACCCG